>CAYXFV010000028.1:0-33422 GCA_964464365.1 uncultured Nitrosomonas sp.
AGTAACAATGCCGGTACACCACTGTCGGAAGACAGCCGGTGTACCGGTTTTTTTTGAAAGAAGGGATTTATTTGCGCAAGCTGGTACAGTAATTCCCGAGTTTGCAGAAAAATTGACAAATATATCGGTTTAGATTATTGATGAAAAACCCGATATTCAACCATTAGAACGATGTAAGTAGATACTCATCGTTATCGTTTTATCAAAGCACACGAAAAGAAGCCAAATTCCTGGTAAGCAAAGTATGTCAAACAGTACTGAAAACAAGGAAAATGAATTACGTAGATTGTGGTGGCTTTTTTTTATATTAGTTTCGTGCGGATTAGTTTATCTACTTAGTCCAATATTAACGCCTTTTCTACTTGCTGCTGTTATTGCGTATATATGCAATCCACTGGTTACCTGGCTGTCAGAACGTAAAATACCGCGAACACTTGGGGTAGTGATCGTCATGCTGATGTTCATTGGATTAGTGACTACACTAATGCTCATCATGGTGCCGCTGTTCGAAAAAGAAGCAAGCCGTTTAATCGAGAAATTACCCGCCTATTTTGAAATCATTAAAAATCAGGTTGTTCCATGGATTGAAACGCGATTCGGCGTTAATCTCCAAATGGATATCAATGCTTTAAAAGAAGGAATGTCTGCGCATTGGCAAAGTGCGGGTGGGATGGCGGCAAAAATTTTACCCTCCTTGACAAGTGGCGGGATGGCTATTGTTGAGTTTTTTGTCAATCTTGTATTGGTACCAGTCGTCCTGTTTTATTTACTCAGGGACTGGAATTTAATCATAGCGCAAATTGATGCAATGATTCCGCGCTACTGGCATGAAGCTATCAGCATTTTAGCCGGTGAAACCGATCGGGTTCTGGCAGAGTTTCTACGTGGACAACTGTCAGTAATCTTTATTATGAGTATCAGTTATATCGGGGGATTGTGGATAGTTGGGCTTGAGTTTGCGCTGCCAATAGGGCTGGTGGCGGGTATTCTGGTATTTGTTCCTTATTTAGGAATGATTGTTGGCTTAACGCTTGCAACGTTTGCGGCATTTATACAGTTTCAGGAATGGGCCGGTGTGATACCGGTATGGATTGTTTTTGCAATTGGTCAGTTGCTCGAAGGTATGATCATAACGCCATTGTTAGTTGGAGAGCGAATCGGCCTGCATCCAGTGGTGGTTATTTTTGCATTATTAGCATTTGGCCAGTTATTCGGTTTTTTTGGTATTTTGCTGGCACTGCCGGTAAGTGCGGTATTATTAGTATGGTTACGATACGTGCAACACAGTTATCTAAAGAGTAATCTTTACAGATCATAATTAAAAATACAGACACAGCGTGTGCATGCGAACCGAACCTGATCAACTCAGAGTTGTAATAATCGATTGCTACGATAACCAATGACTCAGCAAATTTTGGATATTCTTCCTGTTGCTACGCCCTCGGTACATAATTTTATTCCGGGTCGGAATTTAGAATTTATAGCGATGATAAATCGAGTGCTTCAGAAAAAAGAGAATGAAAGATTCTTTTATATCTGGGGTAATGCTGGATGCGGCAAAAGTCATTTGTTACAAGCGATAGCCTATCACTTTATTAACAGGCAGCAACCTGCGGATTATTGCCCGGGGGAATTACCCGCAGATTTTGATGTTAATAATGATGTGGACTGTTTGGCAATTGATGATGTTGAGCGATTTAATGAGCCTGCGCAACATAGATTATTTAATATTTACAATCAATTGCGCGATAATAATGGTACTTTGCTTATCGTGAGTGGCAGTTCGGCACCTTCGCAATTGAGTTTACGCCGAGATCTGGTGACACGCTTATGCTGGGGATTGGTCTATCAAATACACGAACTCACAGAACATGAGAAAGTCGAAGCTTTACAAAGGTATGCATCAGAACGTGGATTTATATTGGAGCCGCATATTTGTCAATATTTATTGCGGCACAGCAGGCGGGATTTACGCTCATTAATGATGAAACTGGATGAATTGGATAGATATTCCTTGATTCATCAGCGTAAAGTAACTATTCATTTATTGAGAAAACTATTTCAAGACAATTAATTTATCAAGGCGCATCATGAAATTGGCTTTATTTGATCTGGATAATACTTTAATAGCAGGCGATAGTGATTTTGAATGGGCGCAGTTTCTGATCGAAAAAAAAGCACTTGATCGCGAACTACATGAGACACGTAATTTAGAATTTTATGAACAATATAAAGCTGGAACGCTTGATATTCATGAATTTCTTGATTTCCAACTCAAACCCTTGTCAAGGCACCCAAAAAATCAGTTGGAACTGTGGCGCAGTGAATTTCTGGAAAAGAAAATAATGCCCATAATCGCACCAGGAACGCGAAAGCTGGTAGAAAGCCATGTGCTTGATGGCGATTTATGCATAATAATTACAGCAACAAACAGTTTTGTCACTGCACCGATAGCGCAGCTCTTGGGGATTAATAATCTGATCGCAACAGAGCCTGAGATAAAAAACGGTGAATTTACCGGTAAAGTCGTGGGAACGCCGTGTTTTAGAGAAGGGAAAATAGCACGACTCGAAACCTGGCTGGATCAGCATAATCTGACATGGCTATCTTTCTTGCAGAGCTGGTTTTATAGTGACTCTTTGAATGATCTGCCTTTGCTGAGTAAAGTAACACATCCAATAGCTGTCGATCCCGACACGGTATTAAAAAAGCACGCTGAAGAAAATCACTGGACCGTAATCAGCCTGCGTTAATAACAAAGTGTAATCCCCTCAAAATAAAGAACGTCCGAATGTGGCGAGGAAATGTATCCCCGCGATACCTTAGGCAGGTAACTTAAGTTTTCTACTAATAAACAGTATTTAAATTGGGGGATTACAGGAAAACAGCCGGCGCAGTTTATGTTCCGGCTGATTTTGGTACCGAATCTCTATCGGATACTGTCTGCCTGGTAGGAGGTTACGGTCTACATAATGGCTACACAAATAAAATATTTTGTTATTTTTTTGTGTAACTTATTGAAATTGAAATTCTGGTGCTGTTGAGAGGAGTCGAACCTCCGACCTACTGATTACGAAACACTTAGTCTTTAATAAGTTACTTTTTAATTCAATAAGTTATGAATTGTATTTGTATCCCTGTGTTAATCTGTGTTCATTTAAAATCAACAACTTATTTTCTGTGTAGTTACGTAACGGTTACGTTTTAGTTGACGGTTTTGTTGTGCATGTTGACCGCATATTCGGCCAGGTGGCTGCTCGATAAATGCGCGTATCTTTTCACCATGTCCGGTGAGTCCCATCCTCCGAGTTCTTGAAGGGCGTGCAGCGGCGTGCCTTGTTGCACGTGCCAGCTTGCCCAAGTGTGTCGCAAATCATGCCATCGAAAATCTTTGATTCCTGCTCTATCAAGCGCCTTGCGCCATGCTTTGGTGCTGACGTTTCTTATTTTATTTCCCGCGTAGGTAAAAATGTATTCCCTGTTTTTTCCAGTCTGTTCCCGGATGATTTCAATGGCTGTCTGAGACAGCGGAACAGGGATTGCCTTTCTGGCCTTGGCTTGGTCCGGGTGGATCCATGCGCATTTGCGATTTAAATCCACTTGCTGCCAGGTAAGTCCGGATACGTTCGCTTGGCGCAGGCCGGTTTCCAGTGTAAATCTGGCCATAGCTTTCAAGTGTTCCGGCAGTTCGCTCAGCAGCCGGTCGGCTTCTGCGTGCGTCAGCCAGCGGATGCGTTTTTTGGGTTCCGGTAGTAATGTGATTTTTGGGTGACGGTCAACCCATTCCCATTCGTTGTGCGCGCGTCTGAGTATCGCTCGGATTACCGCCAGAGTGCGATTGGTGGTGGCGTTGGTTACACCTTCACCCAACCGGTTTCTTGTGATGATGTCGATATCGTCACGGGTTATGTTGTCCAGCTGCTTGCCGCGCAGGTAAATGTCCACCCAGCGCAGATGCATCAGGTCATCTTTGTGGGTGGCTTTGTGTGTTGTTTCTTCTATCCAGCGGATAACCGCCTCTTCCCAGCAGTATTTAGGTTTTTCTCCCAGCCTGGCCTGTTTCCACAAGTCGTTTTTCAGTTTGTCGTGATATTCCTGGGCTTCCTTTTTAAGTTCAGTCCCAGCAGATCGCTGTATTGTTTTTGCGCCTGGGACCGCGATCTTGATCCACCAGTACTTTGAATCTTTTCGTTTGTATAGCATTGTTCAGTCTCCTTGTTTTGTGGTGACTGATATTGTTGTCGGAAAGAATTGATCAAGTCAATTTCGATAAAGTGCCATTCTCCGCACAATTTGAAAGCCGGTATTTCTTTTGCCCGGGCCATCCGGCGAATAGAGGATTGGGATCGCTTGAGCATCGCGGCCGCTTCTTCGACGTTGAGTATTTTTTCGTGCGCGGCGCTGGTCTGATTTGTTTTCATACTCAATGTTGTTAATCGTTGACATATTGTATCCCATGAGATACAATACAAGCATGAAATACGAACTGCAAAGCACACAAAAATTCAACGAATGGTTTTCCGGACTCAAAGATCGGACCGTAAAAAACCGTTTGCTGGCTCGTTTTGCGAGGATTGAAGAGGGCAACTTTGGCGACAGCAAGTCTGTTGGTCAGAACCTGTTTGAATTGCGGTTCTTTTTTTCTAGCGGCATACGCGTGTATTACACGATCCGCGGCAGCAATATTGTGTTGCTGCTGGCTGGCGGCGATAAATCCGGCCAGGATCGCGATATCGCGGCATGCAAATCTATTCTGGACAATCTGCAGGATTAAATTATGACTGAGAAAATTACTAAATTTGATATTGCTGAACATCTTGAGACTGACGACGACATACGCGAGTTTCTGCGCGAATCCGCGGCATCCGGAAGCCCGGCCGATTTTGTCCATGCGCTGAACATTGCCGCGCGCGCGAAGGGGATGACGGATATCGCAAAACTTGCCGGCGTGACGCGTGCGAGTTTGTACAAATCTCTGGCCGATGATGGGAATCCGGAGTTCAGCACAATCGCAAGGGTCGTTGAGGCGCTCGGTTGCAAATTGTCTGTGGATTGATGTCATCGGCGTTATAAAATTATCAAATGACCGTCGGACGGACTGATCTGTGCTTGTTCGATATTAATAATGCCTTTTTCTGTTTTCCTGATGATCGTCCGCGCTTCATGTAGTGCAATACACATTCTGAGATGTTGGATAATCTCATCATTTAACGGTGAGTGTAGTTGATCGTCTAAAAACAGAATTCGATCAATCAGTGCTCTAAGCACTTCTTGATTCGTGGTCCCCTCGTGATGCTGGCCGGGATTGTTCGAGACTCCGGATGCTTTGAGGTATTTGAATAATGAATTTACTGCAATGCGAGAACTTTTCTTTAAGCGAATTTCTGCGTCACGGTGGATCGCCGAACGAAAATCAATTACGTAATTTGATCGCCATAGCAAACCGGCTGCAAATCGTTCGGGATATCTTGAGAAAGCCAATCACTATAACGAGCGGATTTCGCACGTCAGAACATAATAAAAAAATCGGCGGTGCAGTCGGCAGCTTGCACTTGCAAGGCATGGCGGCAGATATACAAATCAAAGATATCGAACCGATAAAAGTCTACGAAAGACTCCATGGAGCATGGTCGGGCGGGCTTGGACTTTATGATCATCACGTGCATGTTGATGTTGGCCCGTATCGCAGATGGAATAACCAAACCAAACAGAGTTGAAATGAAATTATCGGATTTAATTATCGACTGCGGCACGGGAATGGTATCGCACACAAAATTATGGACACACATCGCGTATTCGACCGTGACGATTACATTTCTGTATATGACGTTTTCTGGTGATACGCCAAAACTGGACCTGTGGCTTGTTTATCTCGGCATTGTTGGCGGTCACGGGTTGCTAAGCAAGCTGATTTCCCTGAAATACAAATAGATCGATTTTGGCGCGGGCCTTTAATCTTTTCGATAATAGACCGGAAGTTTTTTAGCGAACCTGGGGCTCGCGCCAATCCCCGTCATGCAGTCTGAGTCAGAAATCATCAACAGCAGGATAAGTTACATAAAAAGAAAAGCTTATCAACTTTCATATTTAATTGATCGTACTTATATCGATACAGATGATTTGATTCAGGAAGGTCTTATCGGCTGTCTTCAGGCGATAAGAAAAGAAACTGAAACAAATTATGTTGATTCGCAGCGCGATGCTTATATGTACAGAACAATAGATTGGCGAATGATGGATAGAATAAGGGCCGTACTGCAAAGCAGAAATCAACGCGGATTTTTAGCACATGATTTTGTTTCGATCGATGATGAAAACTACATTGAACATGCTGAAGAGCATGATTATTTGCATGAATTTAAATCTGATTTCGTTGGAAATATACTTCCCGCGGCGCTACTCGCATTAACAGATAAACAGCAACGCGTAATTGATATGCTCTTTTTCAAAGAAATGAAGCAGCGTGAGATAGCGAAAACATTGGAAATCAGTGAAGGAATGGTTTCAAAAATCAAATCTGCGGCGCTGAAAAATCTGAGAAATTCGGTCGGGTAAGGATAATTATGGGTAACGACATAATCGCCGGGGTGCTGCCAGCTTTGCCTGGCGCGATCACATGGGAGTTGGTTAAATGGTTTGTGATTGCCTTGGTGCTGGTCTTGATTTGCTGATTAAAAAACGGCTGGATATCCGACCGTCAATTATTTTAGAGGTGAAAGAAAAAACTTTCAATTTCTTAATCGGCATGATAATAGTGGTTGTCAAACATCGAGATTTCGGCTTTTAAAAAAGAAAAAGTTACGTTTTGGCTACGCTCTTCTTGTTTCGTTCAGCGTGATTAATGTAAGTCATTGTTTAATGGTGCTGTTGAGAGGAGTCGAACCTCCGACCTACTGATTACGAATCAGTTGCTCTACCAACTGAGCTACAACAGCGACGGGTTTGATTGACCAGGCAATCCGCTATTATAGTTGCTTGTGCGAAGGCGGGCAAATAGTTGCTTCAATGAAATGGTTTGCCGGAGCAGTAGAGGAGTACTTTCAATTAATTGAATAGGTCTTAAATTCGGCTAATTTCGTCAAAAACTATACTTCCTGTCTATAAGATGCGATAATTGGCCATGAATGCTGAGAAAAAAAATGTAAATAATATACTTGTTGTTCATGGTCCGAATTTAAATCTGCTGGGGGTGCGGGAACCGGAGATTTATGGACGGTTGACACTGGATGATATTAACAGAAATCTGGGTCGGCAAGCAGAACAGGCGCATGTCAGCATTTCTTTTTTTCAGAGTAACGCGGAATCGGCATTGGTTGATCGGATTCAGCTGGCGATGGCTGACGGCACGGATTTTATAATTATCAATCCAGCCGCTTATACGCATACCAGTGTGGCAATGCGGGATGCATTGGCTGCGGTGAATTTGCCTTTTATCGAAGTGCATTTATCTAATATTTTTTCTCGTGAAAGTTTTCGTCACCATTCTTATTTTTCCGATATGGCTGTAGGCATCATCAGTGGATTGGGTGCTAAAGGTTATGCATTGGCATTGGAATATATTCTGGCATTACGCGGATAGCATGGCGCTATCTGGTTTTGTTCAGTGTGTGCAAGGTTGTTAGCGTGTTTTTGATGGGCCTGCTGCGTTCGTTGTGATAAGACGATTGCATTTTCAGGTGATTCTGTTTTGGAAACGACCCTGATAAATGGGGTGTTGTCTCGAGGGGTTTGATATGGATTTAAGAAAGCTTAAAAAACTGATTGAGCTGGTTGAAGAGTCTGGTATAGTCGAACTGGAGATTGCTGAAGGCGAGGAAAAGGTTCGTATCAGCAAGGCAGGTACATCAATGTCCGCACCACCAGGTTATGCATGGATGCCGCCTATGCAGACAGATGCCATGCCGGGTCAAGGGCAGGCTCAGGCTTCAGCGGATGCCGCGCAATCCGAAGTGTCAGAAACCAAGCCGGCAGTGCCCGATGGTCATGTCGTCAAGTCGCCGATGGTCGGCACTTTTTATCGCGCCCCGTCTCCCGGAGCCAGTCCGTTTGTTGAAGTGGGCCAGACTGTTAAAGTCGGCGATACGCTTTGCATTATTGAAGCGATGAAACTGCTTAATGAGATTGAAGCCGATAAGAATGGTGTGATTAAGGCCATGCTGGTTGAGAATGGTCAACCTGTCGAATATGGTGAACACTTGTTCATTATTCAATAGCGGTATTGCGGTCGATTGTCGGAAAGCCCTATCAAAATTCGGTGGATTTAAATGTTTGAGAAAATACTTATCGCGAACCGTGGTGAAATTGCCTTGCGTATTCAGCGTGCCTGTCGGGCTATGGGTATAAAAACAGTAGCGGTCTATTCCGAGGCGGATTCTGAAGCGAAATACGTGAAGCTTGCGGATGAGGCGGTATGCATTGGGCCTGCTCCGGTTGTGCAAAGTTATTTGAATATACCGGCTATCATCAGTTCTGCGGAAGTAACCGACGCGGAAGCGATTCATCCAGGCTACGGGTTTCTTTCGGAGAATGCAGATTTTGCAGAACGCGTCGAGCGCAGTGGTTTTGTTTTTATCGGGCCGCGCCCGGAAACCATTCGTTTGATGGGGGATAAAGTCAGCGCCAAAAATGCGATGAAGGCGGCTGGCGTGCCCTGTGTTCCGGGTTCGGATGGTGCTTTGCCGGAGAGTATCGACGCAATTAAAAAAATTGTCAGGGAGATCGGTTATCCTGTCATTATCAAAGCTGCGGGTGGCGGTGGCGGACGCGGCATGCGGGTGGTTCATACGGAGGCTGCTTTGTCCAATGCCGTGATTATGACGCGAAATGAGGCGCAGGCTGCTTTTGGCAATCCGGTGGTGTACGCTGAAAAATATCTGGAAAACCCGCGCCATATAGAATTCCAGCTGCTGATTGATGAACATGGTAATGCCGTGCATTTGGGCGAGCGTGACTGTTCGATGCAACGCCGACATCAAAAAATTCTCGAGGAAGCGCCGGCTCCGGGCATTTCGGAAGCGCTGCGCAATAAGATTGGCGAACGCTGCGCGGATGCCTGCCGTAGAATCAAATACCGGGGCGTTGGCACATTTGAATTTCTTTTCGAAAACAATGAATTCTATTTTATAGAAATGAATACGCGTCTGCAGGTGGAGCATCCGGTCACTGAATCGGTGACGGGGATTGATCTTGTACAGGCGCAGATCAATGTTGCTGCAGGAAAAGAATTACCGTTCCGGCAAAAGAACATCATCTTTAAGGGGCATGCGATCGAGTGCCGCATTAATGCAGAAGATGCTTATCGCTTAACCCCTTCCGCGGGACGGATCACGCAGTATCATGCGCCCGGTGGACCAGGCGTGCGTGTCGATTCCCACGTCTACCATAATTATATGGTGCCGTCCTATTATGATTCGATGATCGGCAAGATCATTACGTATGGCGATACGCGTGAACAGGCGATTGCACGCATGCGGATTGCGTTATCCGAGATGGTGATTCAGGGAATAAAAACCAATATTCCGTTACATCTGGACTTGCTGACCGATGCGACATTTCTTGGCGGGCAGTTTTCAATTCACTATCTGGAACATAAGCTGGCTTTGCATAATCAACAGGTTGAACAGTCAGGTTAGTTTTCTGATAATTGGGTCGACAGTTTCTCTCTTTCTGCTTTATTTTGGGTCATGCGCGGTGAACATGCAGTATGACCGGCACAGTCGTAATCGTTAATAATTGGTATTAACCGGTATGCCGTGGAAAACGCTGATTATCAGAACAGATAATGTTTTTGCAGAGCCTTTGAGCGATGCATTGCTCGAGCTGGGCGCGTTATCGGTTGAGATTCATGATGCCGATGCCGGAACAGCCGATGAGCAACCTTTATATGGTGAGCCAGGAGCACTTCCGGAACAGCTTTGGCAAAAAACGGAGGTATCCGGATTGTTTGAACAAAGTGCAGATATTGAATCAATTATGCAGTCAGCAATTGAAGCGGTTCAATTAGTGGAATTACCCAGTTATCGTGTGGACATTGTAGAAGAACAGGACTGGGTAAAACTGACGCAATCCCAATTCGATCCGATTCAGATTTCGCCGCGTCTATGGATAGTACCTACCTGGCATCAACCGCCGGACCCAGCGGCAATCAATTTAATGCTTGATCCCGGACTGGCTTTTGGTACCGGCAGTCATCCAACCACGCAGTTGTGTCTTTCCTGGCTTGATCAGAATGTGCTGCGCGGTGAAACCGTGCTGGATTATGGATGCGGTTCGGGGATTCTGGCCATTGCTGCCTTGAAGCTGGGCGCGCGTTATGTGACGGGTATCGATATCGATCCGCAGGCCATTAAGGCAAGCCGGGCGAATGCCGTGCTGAATGCGTGCGGCGATGCTAAACAGTTCTTTTTTACCACGGAGTATTCCGCAACAGACAATGATTCGAATGCAATCGCACAGACTGATATTGTCATCGCCAATATTCTGACCAATCCGCTGGTTATGCTTGCGCCTGTTCTTGCGCAGGCAACACGACAGGGCGGGCGCATTGTACTTTCGGGCATATTGCAGGAACAGGGACAGGACGTGAAAGAAATCTACCAGCAATGGTTCGAGATGCAGACGGTGCAGGAATTGGATGGCTGGGTATTGTTGAGCGGAATTAAACAATAATATGGCAACAATAACCGCATTGAAATTGGAACGCATCATGCCGGTCATTCGGGATCGAATGATTGAACAGAAGACGGTACCTGCCGGTATTCTGCCCTCCTATCAGTAGTGACGGAGTGATTGATGGCGCTTGTGACGCGATGCCGAAGTTGTGGAACGGCATATAAAGTTTATCCGGAGCAATTGCAGGCACAAAACGGGTTTGTACGCTGTGGCGCGTGTCGTGCCGTATTTAACGGATTTGCCACGCTGATTACAGTCGCTGAATCCGAAATTGCGTATGCTTCAGCGGTCGACCCTCAAAACAGTACTCTGGATATATCTGATAAAGCTGATAAAGTCGATGCAGTTGTGGAAGAATCTGCGGTGTTGCGCAGTGGTTTGCACTTTAAGCCGGAACAGGCGTTTGATAATGTGCATGGTGATCACCCAGGTCGAATTGCGCATATTCGCGCTGCAATAGCAATGACGACGAGCGCAGGAGCAGCAGTGCCTGCCGGATCGTTATCTGCTGTCACGATGCCGGGATCAACAGCGCCGGTTACCGAATCGATCACCGATTTCCTGTCGGAGGCGAAATTGTCCAGACCGCCTGCGGATCGGGCATGGATCGCGGCGAGCATTTTTTTATGCTTTCTGCTGGTGGGGCAGGGCATTTATGCCTACCGGACGGATTTGACGATTCTGTTTCCGCAGAGCCGATCTTTCCTGGAGCAATTGTGCAAACCACTGGGTTGTGCCGTGCCGTTGCCAGCGCATATACAACAATTGAGTATTGTATTTTCCGATCTTGAAGTGCGCGACCCGGTGCATTATCCCGAGGTGCTTACACTGACCACGATTATTCGCAACCATGCCGTCCACGCGCAGGCATTGCCGGCAATAAAACTGTCTTTGACGGACGTTCACAATCAGTTGCTGGCCAGCCGCATTTTTACCGCCGACGAA
This sequence comes from uncultured Nitrosomonas sp., assembly GCA_964464365.1. Lineage (GTDB taxonomy): Bacteria > Pseudomonadota > Gammaproteobacteria > Burkholderiales > Nitrosomonadaceae > Nitrosomonas. The sequence continues at coordinate 11,617 of CAYXFV010000028.1, forward strand.
TATCTTTCCAGAGAACAGGGTAATGTGACTGCAATTCAGCATGGGCAGGAACTGGCCATTCAATTGTACCTGGACAATAGTGATCTGAATTCAAAAGGATATCAGGTCGAGTTGTTGTATTTATAATAATATATTCATAACCGTTCCGGCGTGATTGGCCTGGTAGGGTATGTATAATAAACCGCTTTAATTTGAATAGCAGTCAGCACAATGAATAAAAAAAATCTTCGCACGAGCCTGTTGGAAAATCTGATTGCCGACCGGATTGTGATTCTGGATGGCGCAATGGGTACGATGATCCAGACCTTCAAGCTGCAGGAAGCTGATTTTCGGGGTGACCGGTTTGCGGATTTTCCGCACGATCTGAAAGGCAACAACGATTTATTGACGCTGACCAGACCGGATATCATTCGTTCGATTCATGATGACTATCTCGCCGCCGGTGCGGACATCATTGAAACCAACACGTTTAATTCCAGTGCGGCTTCAATGGCGGATTATCACCTGCAGGATGTCGTCTATGAATTGAACGTGGCAGCCGCTAAACTGGCCTGCGAAGCGGTGCAAGCCATGGAAGCAAGAACACCTGATAAACCCCGCTTTGTAGCCGGCGTCATTGGTCCGACAACAAAAACAGCGTCAATTTCACCGGATGTCAACGATCCCGGTTTTCGTAATATTACCTTTGACCAGCTGGTTGCCGATTACAGCGAATCGATACGCGGCCTTGTCGATGGCGGTGTCGATATTCTGCTGGTGGAAACCATATTTGATTCGCTGAACTGCAAGGCCGCTTTATTCGCCATCGATCAGTTTTTTGAAGTGAATAACATCCGTTTGCCGATCATGATTTCGGTAACGATTACCGATGCTTCCGGACGCACACTTTCCGGGCAGACACCCGAGGCATTCTGGAACTCGGTGCGGCATGCGCGTCCTTTGTCCGTGGGAATCAACTGCGCTTTGGGTGCTGAATTGATGCGTCCTTATATCGAGGAATTGTCCGGCGTGGCCGGTGTTTATGTCAGTGTGCACCCCAATGCCGGATTGCCTAATCCGTTGTCGGAAACCGGCTATGATGAGACCCCTGAATACACGGCGAAGCAGCTCAAGGATTTTGCCCAGTCTGGCTTTGTGAATATTGTCGGCGGGTGTTGCGGTACCACGCCGGCGCATATCAAAGCCATTGCCGAGGCGGTATCCGCGTTGCCGCCGCGGAAAATTCCGGAAATCCCCAAGAAGCTCAGATTATCCGGTCTGGAGCCTTTAAGTATTGATGACCATTCCTTGTTTGTGAATGTCGGAGAACGTACCAATGTGACCGGTTCCCGTGCGTTTGCCCGTCTGATTCTGAACGACCAGTATGCCGAGGCGCTCGATGTAGCGCGCAGCCAGGTTGAAAACGGCGCGCAGATTATCGATATCAATATGGATGAAGCCATGCTGGATTCGCAGAAGGCGATGGTGACATTCCTGAATCTGATCGCTGCTGAACCGGATATCTGCCGTGTGCCGATCATGCTCGATTCCAGTAAATGGACGGTGATCGAGGCTGGGCTTAAATGTGTCCAGGGCAAGTCGATTATCAATTCGATCAGCATGAAAGAAGGTGAGGCGGAATTCATTCAGCACGCCAAGCTGGCAAGACGTTATGGTGCTGCGGTTATCGTGATGGCCTTTGATGAAGATGGCCAGGCGGATACTTTTGCGCGCAAGGTTGAAATCTGTTCACGCAGTTATCGCATCCTGGTGGATAAAGTCGGCTTTCCTCCGGAAGACATCATTTTTGACCCGAATATCTTTGCCATTGCTACCGGCATCGAAGAACACAATAACTATGGCGTGGCATTCATCGAGGCTGCGCAGGAAATTAAAAAAGTGCTGCCGTATGCCAAAATCAGCGGCGGTGTTTCCAATATTTCATTTTCGTTCCGTGGTAATGACCCCATCCGCGAAGCGATTCATACGATCTTTCTTTATCATGCGGTAAAGGCCGGTATGACCATGGGTATCGTCAATGCCGGGCAATTGGGCGTTTATTCGGATATTTCGGTGGATCTGCTGGAACGCATCGAAGATGTCCTGTTCAACCGCCGTGACGATGCGACTGAGCGGCTGGTCGATTTTGCCGAAAACTTCAAGGGCAGGAAAAAAGAGCAGATCGAAGACTTAAGCTGGCGCGAGCTGCCGTTGCAGGAACGGTTGACGCATGCACTGGTCAAGGGCATATCCACTTATATCGTTGAAGATACCGAAGAAGCGCGCAAAGAAATCGATGCCAGGCGCGGGCGGCCGATTCAGGTAATTGAAGGCCCGCTGATGGACGGCATGGGCGTGGTCGGCGATCTGTTCGGCGCGGGTAAAATGTTTTTGCCGCAGGTGGTTAAATCGGCGCGTGTGATGAAACAGGCGGTTGCGCATCTGCTGCCGTTTATCGAAGCGGAAAAAAAGCTGCTCGGCGATTCGCGCCCCAAGGGGAAGATTGTTGTCGCAACCGTGAAAGGCGATGTGCATGACATCGGCAAGAATATTGTCGCTGTCGTATTACAGTGTAACAATTACGAAGTCATCAACATGGGCGTCATGGTGCCGAGCGCGCAAATCCTGGAAATGGCGCGGAAAGAAAACGCCGACATCATTGGCCTGTCCGGATTGATTACCCCTTCGCTTGAAGAAATGACGCATGTCGCCAAGGAAATGCAGCGTGAAGGTTTCACCATTCCGCTGCTGATCGGCGGTGCGACCACTTCCCGCGTGCATACCGCGGTAAAGATTGCGCCGCATTATGAAGGTGCGACAGTATGGGTGCCGGATGCAAGCCGCGCTGTCGGCGTATGCAGCAATCTGCTGTCGGAGGATTTGAGAGCCGATTATGCTCAGGGTGTCAAAGATGAATATGAGAAGGTGCGTACACAGCACAAGAACAAGAAAGGTCCGTTGCAGTTACTGACAATTGCAGAAGCGCGCGCGAATGCGTTCAAGCCGGACTGGTCAAGCTATCAACCGCTACAGCCCGAGCTGATTGGGATACGCACCTTGAACAATTATCCATTGGAAAAAATTGTTCCGTTTATCGACTGGACGCCATTTTTCCAGGCCTGGGAACTGGCAGGCCGCTATCCGGCTATCCTTGATGATGAGGTCGTTGGTGAAACCGCACGCAATCTGTTCCGTGATGCGCAGGCGATGCTGAAGAAAATTGTCGAACAGAAATGGCTTGCGGCCAATGCTGTTATCGGGTTGTTTCCGGCCAACGTGGTTGGCGATGATATCGAAATCTACACCGATGAAAGTCGGACAAAAGTGGCCATGATCTGGCACTGCCTGCGCCAGCAAACGCAAAAACCCACCGGAAAACCGAACCGGTGCCTGTCTGATTTTATCGCTCCCGGGGAAACCGGAATCAAGGATTACATCGGCCTGTTTGCCGTGAGTGCGGGTTTTGGCATTGATGAACGTATCAAAGCATTTGAAGATGCGCATGACGATTACAGCGCAATTGTGCTTAAAGCGCTTGCAGATCGTCTCGCAGAAGCGTTTGCCGAGCATATGCATATGCGCGTGAGGCGCGAATTCTGGGGCTATGCCAAAGATGAAACGCTCAGCAATGAGCAACTGATTAACGAAGAATACAGCGGTATCCGTCCTGCACCGGGCTATCCGGCGTGCCCGGATCATACCGAAAAAGGGCCGTTGTTCGAGCTGCTTGGCGCGACGGAGAAAGCGGGCATTATCATCACCGAATCATTCGCTATGGTGCCGACCGCTGCGGTATCGGGATTTTACTTCTCACATCCGGAATCAACGTTCTTTGCCGTTGGTAAAATCGGGAAGGATCAGGTGGAAGATTATGCGCAGCGTAAAGGATGGACAGTGGAAATGACTGAGCAGTGGCTGGCGCCTGTGCTGGCGTATGAAAGAATGTAAAACGCAGCTTGAGCTTGAGACTGAGTAGCCCGATTCGCTTTACGCAATCGGGCTTTTTGTTGATATCCTGCTAACCCGCACCACCAAACAACCTTGCCAGCTCAGCACCCGGATCGTCCGCGCGCATAAAGGCTTCGCCGACCAGAAATGCGTTAACGTGATTCTGGCGCATCAGCGTGACATCTTCGGGCGTATGGATACCGCTTTCGGTGACGATAATGCGGTCCTCGGGTATCTGTTCCAGTAATTGCAAAGTGGTATCCAGACGGGTTTCAAACGTGCGCAGGTTGCGGTTATTGATGCCGATCAGCGGGGTTTCGAGTTGCAGTGCGAGCGACAGTTCTGCGCCATCATGGACTTCGACGAGGACTGCCATGCCGAGTTCGTGCGCCAGTGCTTCAAGTTTACGCATTTGTTTGAGCGGATCATGTTCAAAGTTGTCCAGTGTCTCAGCGCCGAAATCATTGTCCATGGTGAATGCCGCGACGATGAGCAGTATACAGCCCGCGCCCATGGCGCGTGCTTCGGTAATCTGGTATTCCTCGAGTATAAAATCTTTACGTAATACCGGCAATTGACAGGCGGCACGGGCCTGTTGCAGGTATTCGGGAGTGCCCATGAAATACTGACGGTCCGTTAGTACGGACAGGCAGGCCGCGCCGTGCTTTTCATACGTTGCTGCGATTTCGGCCGGATTGAAACTCAGCTGTGGTGCATGCGCCGATCCGGGGCCGCGCAGCACGCCTTTGCTTGGACTGGCCTGTTTGATTTCGGCAATTACAGCGGATTGGCCGGCGGTTATTTTGTTCCGGATGGCCGCGGTGAAATCACGAACGGGTGAGGCGGATTGTGCTGCAGCCAACATTTCGGTCCATGGTGTCCGGATTTTGGCCACAGCGATTTCCTGTACTTTGGTGGCAAGTATTTTCTTGAGAATATCTGACATTGTACGAATTATGCGGTTGCCGGGTTCGGATTGTTCTGATTGGAAACTGCAACCAGTTCGTGCAGTTTTTGCAGTGCCGCGCCGCTTTCAATGGCACGCTGCGCAGCCCGTATGCCTTGGGCAAGCGTATCGGCAATTCCGGATACATACACCGCCGCACCGGCGTTCAGTAATACGATGTCACGCGCCGGGCCTTTTTTGTTTTCCAGCACGGAAATCAGCATCGCCTTGGCCTGGTCGCTGTTATTGACCTGTATTGATGCGATCGGCGCGGATTGCAGTCCGAAATCCTCGGGCCGGATGGCATATTCGGTAACGCTGCCTTGCTTGAGTTCACCGATACGGGTTTCCCCGCTGATGGTGATTTCATCAAGGCCGTCCATGCCGTTGACAACCAGGACATGTTCGCTGCCAAGCTGTTTCAGTACATGTGCCAGGATTGAAACCAGTTTTGCATCAAATACGCCGAGCACCTGTTTTCTGGCACTGGCGGGATTGGTCAGTGGTCCCAGGATATTGAAAATGGTTTTGATGCCGAGTTCGCGGCGCACCGGTGCGGCATATTTCATGGCGCTGTGGTAATTGGGTGCAAACATGAAACCGACGCCGATTTTATTGATACTGTCGGCAACCTGCTCAGGTGTTTGATTCAGGTTAACGTTCAGCGCCTCGAGTACATCGGCGCTGCCCGATTTACTGGAAACGGAACGCCCGCCATGTTTGGCCACCCGGACGCCTGCTGCGGCACTGACGAAGGCAGCCGCTGTGGAAATATTGAAGGTGTGCGCCGCATCGCCACCAGTGCCGCAAGTATCGACTAAATGATGGTTATCGGTTACGTTGACCGGTGTGGCAAATTCGCGCATGACTTTGGCGGCGGCGGCAATTTCGCCGATGGTTTCCTTTTTCACGCGCAAACCGGTGATGATCGCGGAAATCAGCATCGGCGAAACATCGCCCTGCATAATCTGGCGCATCAGTGACAGCATGTCATCATGCTGAATTTCCTGATGATCGATGATTCGGCTTAAAGCCTCTTGTGGTTTCATAACTTCCGGGTCAGTGCGACGTTTGATTTAAAAAATTTCTCAACATATCGTGGCCATGCTCGCTGAGGATCGATTCGGGATGAAACTGTATACCTTCGATATTCAGCGTTTTATGCCGGATACCCATGATCTCATCGTCCTCTGTCCAGGCGGTGATTTCCAGGCAATCCGGCAATGTGGCGCGTTCTATGACCAGTGAATGATAACGTGTGGCAATGAAAGGGTTGGGCAGACCGCGGAAAACACCTTTATTATGGTGGAAGATCGGCGATGTTTTTCCGTGCATCAGTTGTTTGGCATGTATGATTTTGCCGCCGAACGCCTGTCCTATGCTTTGATGTCCCAGGCAAACGCCGAGGACAGGTATTTTTTCACTGAATTGCTTGATGATTGACAGGGATATGCCTGCTTCATTCGGCGTACAGGGACCCGGAGAGATGACAATCCGCTCAGGAGTCAGTTGTGTAATCGTCTCCAGTGTGATTTCATCGTTACGGTATACGGTGACGTCTTCGCCAAGCTCGCCGAAATACTGCACGAGATTGTAGGTGAAAGAGTCGTAATTATCGATCATTAGTAACATGGTGTGCGGCTGTGTCTGTGTATTTTTGAGTTGAATCTGTCGCGCGATAAAACGAAATTTTTACATTTATGGGTAGCATCGATTTTACCAGTTCATTCCGCAGTCATGGTATTGATTCGCGGCTGCGGGCAAAATTTGTCGCTGTTCCGATCTTCATCGGAAGTCGCCGACAGAAATCATCCCGGATATCCGCGGGATCAAGTTTATTTGATGTTGTCGTTGTAATTCAGTAAAATAGCCGGTTTTTAAACCTTGTCTTACCATGAGCTTGTGGAAGACTGTAACCCAGAAGGAAAGGCATAGAGCAGATGCGACATTATGAAATTGTATTTATCGTTCACCCTGATCAGAGTGAACAAGTGCCAGCGATGATCGAACGTTATCGCGGGATCGTGACGGCCAAGGATGGCAACATTCACCGGGTTGAGGATTGGGGAAGACGTCAACTGGCGTATATGATTCAAAAGGTGCATAAAGCACATTATGTTTTGATGAATATCGAATGTAATCAGGAAGCATTGAACGATCTTGAATATGCTTTTAAATTTAGCGATGCGATTTTACGTCATCTCATCGTAAGAATGGACGGTCCGGTGAGTGATGCTTCACCGATGCTGCAACTGAAAGAAAAAGCCGATGCGGCGGCTGATTTATCGAATGATACCGAGGCGGCAGGCGATGGCGTCGTACCGGCTGAAGCTGGTGAACCAGCAGGCGTTGCGACCGAAGATACGGAAGCAACTGGTGCCGCGACTTAAAATCTAAGTGGAATGCAACCAGACGATTATCAGTGGTGAAGTCGTCCGTTTGGGGGTATTACGTTATACCCCGGCAGGCGTACCCGCGATGGATTGCATTGTCAGACATCATTCCAGACAGAAAGAAGCGGAAATATTGCGGCAAGTGAATTGTGAACTGCCGGTAGTGGCTTTCGGCAAGACAGCGACAACCATGGCTGATTTGAATGTTGGCGATAATATCAAAATGATCGGGTTTCTAAACCGGAAAAGTCAGCATAATCAGCAACTGGTACTGCATGCCGACCATATCATTCAAATTTAATTGGAAAACAGGAAAAAATTATGTCACGTTTTTTTAAACGTAAAGATGGAAAAGATAAAGAAAAAGAAAGAAAGGCAAATCGCCCGCTGTTCAAGCGCAAGAAATTCTGCCGCTTTACAGTTGAAGGAGTTAAAGCCATTGATTATAAAGACATTGAGCTTTTAAAAGACTTTGTCAGCGAGAACGGTAAAATTATTCCTGCGCGCATCACCGGTACACGTGCTTTTTATCAGCGCCAGCTTGGCACTGCGATTGAGCGTGCGCGTTTTCTGGCGTTATTGCCGTACACTGATCGCCACTGAGGAGCCTGAGTATGCAGATTATATTATTAGAAACGATCTCCAAACTGGGACGATTGGGAGAAGTTGTTAACGTAAAAAGCGGTTATGCAAGAAACTATCTGATTCCGCAAGGTAAAGCACAACGCGCGACGGAAACGGCGATTACTGAATTTGAAAAGCGCCGCGCCGAACTGGAGCAGAAACAATCCGATACACTGGCGGCAGCACAGTCTGTTGCGGGCAGACTCGAAGGATTGATGCTGCAAATCGCGCAGAAAACCAGTAGTGACGGCAAGCTGTTTGGTTCTGTAACCAATGCAAATATAGCCGAAGCGTTGAAGGGGCAGGGATTTGACATTGAGAAATCGATGGTTCGCATGCCGCAAGGGCAACTCAAGCAGGTTGGTGATTACCCGATTAAAGTCGCGCTATATGGCGATATTTCGGCGCAGATCACCGTCTCGGTGCTGGGTGAAGCCACGATCTGAGGATCCTGTCATATCGCCCGGAAAAAGGACTCATCGGAGTCCTTTTTTATTTTCTGGTTTTTCTGGCCTTTTTTGGCCTGAGGTAGATGCTAAAATGAGGCATCTGTAATAACTGTTTCAATTGAACATCAATGGCCCCATCTATGCATAGTATCGGCGCAGGTGAAATACTGGAACCGCTAAAAACACCACCGCATTCCGTAGAAACGGAGCAATCCGTACTCGGTGGATTGATGCTGGACAATCAGGCCTGGGATAAAATTGCGGATGTCATCACCGATGATGATTTTTACCGTCATGATCATCGATTGATCTATCGCCATATCTGTAAGTTAATCGAACACAACAAACCCGCCGATGTCGTCACGGTTGCCGAATCGCTGGAATTATCCGCGGCATTGCAGACAGTCGGTGGATTGGCTTATATCGGCAGTATTGTACAAAACACGCCTTCCGCAGCCAATATCAAACGCTATGCCGAAATCGTTCGCGAACGTTCGATTATGCGTAACTTGGCACAAATCGGCGTGCAGATCACAGAGTCGGCATACAGTCCGGCGGGTCGCTCGGCAGCCGAGCTGCTGGATGAAGCGGAATCCAGGGTTTTTGAAATCGCGGAAGAAGGCGCGCGCGGTAAACAGGGCTTTGTTGACATTCAACCCCTGTTAAAAGAGGTTGTCGAGCGGATTGAATTACTCTACAGCCGGGACAATCCCAGTGAAGTGACCGGTATCGCATCCGGTTTCCATGATCTTGATCAAAAAACTTCCGGTTTTCAACCGGGCGACCTGATTATTGTCGCAGGAAGGCCATCAATGGGGAAAACAGCATTTTCCCTGAATATTGCTGAATATGTCGCGCTCGAACTGGCAAAACCCGTTGCGGTCTTCAGCATGGAAATGGGGGGAGCGCAGTTGGCCATGCGGATGCTGGGGTCGGTCGGGCGACTGGATCAGCATAAGGTGCGTACCGGTCGGCTCGATGATGATGACTGGCCAAAACTGACGCACGCGCTGGGCAGGTTGAATGATTCGCCGATTTATATCGATGAAAGCGCGGCGCTCAATGCGCTGGAAGTGCGCGCAAGAGCCAGACGGCTTTATCGCCAGCATAACGGGCTGGGCCTGATTGTGATCGACTATCTGCAATTGATGTCTTCGAGCGGTTCGGGAGAAAACAGGGCAACGGAGATTTCAGAAATTTCCCGCGCATTGAAAAGTCTGGCCAAGGAACTGAAAGTACCGGTGATTGCATTGTCGCAGCTGAATCGCAGTCTGGAGCAGCGCCCCAACAAGCGTCCGGTCATGTCCGACCTGCGTGAATCCGGTGCAATCGAGCAGGATGCCGACGTCATTCTGTTTATTTATCGTGACGAGGTTTACAATCCGGAAACCTCGGATAAAGGTATTGCCGAAATTATTATCGGAAAACAGCGTAACGGGCCGATCGGAAAAGTCAATCTGACATTCCTGGGTGAATATACACGCTTCGAAAGTCACGCGAGAACGGAATATTATTGAGTGCGTATGCCGCGTATGCCGCGTATGCCGCGTATGCCGACGTGAAGGTCATAGATCCAATCAATTAATTTGAACACCTTGAATCCGAAGAATCGTCTTGTTCTGCTGGGCGCCAGTAATCTGACGCTATCGCTGCGCCTGATTATTCAGCTCATGCAGCAGTATTGCGGCGGCGCAAGCGAGGTTCTGGTAGCTGCCGGGCATGGGCGGTCGTATGGGCAGGGTAGTCAGGTGTTGATGCGCCAATTGCCCGGTATCATTCAAAGCGGATTGTGGCAGCAATTGCGTCCTGCCGAAGCTGATATAGCCAATACAGCGCCCGTTACGTATGCTTTTTTAACCGATGTCGGCAATGACATTCCTTATGAGGCTGCACCGGAGGAAATTCTGAACTGGGTATCCTGGTGTGTAACGCAATTGCAGCGCTGTCACGCGCGTATTGTGATGACGAATTTACCGATTGCTTCAATTGAAGCGCTGTCCGAAGTACGTTTTAATCTATTGCGTAATCTATTGTTTCGATCGTGCAAGCTTTCAAGAGCTGAAGTGGTCGCGCGTGCGCGCGTGGTGCATCAGGGATTAATTGATCTGGCCGAACGCCGCCAGTTGACTGTGTGCGAAGTGGAACCGGATTGGATGGGTTTTGACAGCATTCATATCGCATACTGGAAGCGTCGCGCGTTTTACCGGCAAATATTACAGTCGTTCGAACAGACCGTTCAAAATGCTGATCATCAACGCGATGGTCATCAATGTGATAGTCAATTGGAAGGACAGCATCATCGCGATGCGGCAACGGCGCATGCCGGTAGTTTCTTGCCCTGGCAGCAGCGCCCGCGTTTTGCCATGTGCCGAATGTTTGGAACGATCAAAAGGGCACCGCAACCGAGTGGTTTTTTTAAAGATCAGACCGCAGTTTCATTGTATTGACAGGTATAGCCGCTATTGATTGCAATACGGTTTCTGCCAGCCTGTTTTGCTTTATATAAGGCGTTGTCCGCGGCAGCAACCAGCGCCTGGCCAATTTCATGCAATGTTTTATTTTCATTCGCAAATTTCTGAAAATCCGCAATACCAATTGAAACAGTGACCTGGAGCAAGTGCTCTTCGTATTTACAGCGATGTTTCTGAATACATTTTCTTATCCGTTCAGCAATGTCAAGTGCCTGCCTGTGATTGGTGTGCGGTAGCAGAATCACGAATTCCTCTCCGCCGTAGCGGCCGACGACATCGGTTACGCGCAGTTCCCTGCGAATGATGCTCGCGACTTGCTTGAGTATGAGATCGCCCGTTGCATGGCCGTAAGTATCGTTAAAGTGCTTGAAGTGATCAACATCAACGAAAAGGCAGCTTATCGGGGTTTCTGCACGTTTGCAGCGCGAGATTTCTTCGGGCAGACGTTGTTCAAAAAAACGTCTGTTATTGATACCGGTCAAGGCATCATTCAAGCTGTTGTATTTTAGGCGATCGCGTAATAAGGCCATATCAATGCAGATCGATATGACTGCCCCCAGATGCTGTAAAAAATCGGTCGCTGAATCGGGTATGAAACGATCCGTTTCGCTATCGCCGAACAACAGGCATCCCAGCATACGTTGTTCCTGTACGAGCGGTAATGCGGCAACGCTTTGGATTGTTTTACCGATAGACTGTGACTCCTGGAAATAGTCGGCATGCAGTTCGGATTGGTATGGCCCCAATTTGGGCAGTTTTTCGGCATCAAACAATGGTGTGACCGTTTGCGATTTACACTGGAAAAACAGGTTTGGAAAGACTTTATGGTAGTCGATTTCGTTGGCCAGCAGCAGACGCCGGATTTCGTATCTTGGATCAAGCAGAACCAGTGTAATCTGATCGAGTTCCAGTTTTTTTGGCGCATCATTGAGCAATACATCTGTCAGTGACGCGAATGACTCACATTGGATCAGGCAAAGCTCCATTTGCTGGCAACGCCGTAAAATGATTTCATTTTGCCATGCGTGAGAGATGAGTGCGCTGTATCGATGGTTTAGGTTTTTTTTCTTTTGACGTAAATTGTTTTTTTTTCTTTTCATGCTAAAAGATAAAATAAACTGAATAACCAGATGGTCTTAATCGAGTGTCTCGATCACCTCGAATACCGAATCGTTATTTCAAGAATGTTAAGGATAATTAAAGGGGTAATTATTTAATTTCCTCGCGGTTTAAAGCACATGCTCAGACAACCTGTAACAGGGTTATATATAAGTGTAAAGCCCTTCAGGGCATATTCAAGAACAATCTTGCGCTTTTAGCTTTATATCTGTACGCTTGAGCGCGGTATTGGTGAAAAAACAACACTGATATCAGTTCGTAAGGCGAAGCGTGCGTTTGTTGTGACAAACTGTGAAAAAATGGCGGCAATGAGCCGCGCGAGTCATCAGCGCGGCTCAAGCGGTGTGCTTGGATCGTTGCAATGATTTCAGGCGGATGCTGCGTGAGTGATTGACGAGATAACTGAATCATGCAGGAGGCGGAATTGAATAACGCTCAATTTATTGTGCGCAAAGCGGCAGTGTTAGGTGCGGGAGTGATGGGGGCGCAGATCGCCGCCCATTTAGTGAATGCCAATATAGAAACCTTGTTGTTTGAATTACCGGCAGATGGAGAAGATGCCAACGCAAATATCACCAAGGCCATCGAGAAGCTGAAGAAACTCGAACCTTCGCCATTGGCGGTAAAAACCAAAGCCGCTTTTATTCAACCGGCAAATTATGATCACCATCTGGAAAAACTTGCAGACTGCGATGTGGTGATCGAAGCCATTGCCGAGCGAATGGATCTGAAGCGGGCGCTGTATGAAAAGGTCGCGCCGCATCTTGGCGCGCAAACCATTTTTGCCAGCAATACCTCCGGGTTGTCTATCAATACGCTGGCGCAGGCTTTTCCCGAGGCGCTGCGTCATCGCTTCTGCGGCATTCATTTTTTTAACCCGCCACGTTACATGCATCTGGTCGAACTGATTCCGTGTACAGACAGTGATACGGAAATGCTTGATCATCTGGAAGCGTTTCTGGTGACTTATCTTGGCAAAGGCGTCATCCGCGCCAAAGATACGCCGAATTTTATCGCCAATCGCGTCGGCGTATTCTCATTGCTGGCAACCATGCATCACGGCAGCGCGTTTGGCCTTGGGTTTGATGAGGTGGATGTGTTGACCGGTACGCTGATCGGCCGACCCAAAAGCGCCACGTTCAGAACGGCGGATGTGGTTGGGCTGGATACGCTGGCGCATGTTATCAATACGATGCGGGATACACTGCCCGACGATGACTGGCATACTTTTTTTGCCGCGCCGGATTGGTTGCAGCGACTAATCGATGATGGCGCGTTAGGGCAGAAAACCAAACGTGGCGTCTATCACAAAGCCGGCAATGAGATTCAGGTACTCGATCTGAAAACAAACGCCTACCGGGTTGCCAAAGGTGAAGTTAATGAGGATATCAAGCACCAGCTCAAATACTGCCGCCCGTCGGAAAAGATGGCTGTCCTGCGCAATCATTCACATCCGCAGGCACAGTTTTTATGGTCCATCCATCGTGATTTGTTTCATTACTGTGCGGTTCAACTGGAATCCATCGCTGATAATGCGCGTGATGTCGATCTGGCGATACGCTGGGGGTTTGGCTGGGAACACGGGCCTTTTGAAATCTGGCAGAGTACCGGCTGGAAACAGATTGCGACCTGGATAAACGAGGATATCGCCGCCGGCAAAAGTATGCGCGATACGCCATTACCGGACTGGGTGATGGCGGTCGGTGAACGGGATGTACAGGCTGTACATACGCCGCAGGGCTCATACGCACCGGCATCGAAAGCATTGCACCGCCGATCGGCATTGCCAGTGTATCAGCGGCAGTTGTTTCCGGATCGGCTGCTGGGCGAAGAGGCAACTTACGGAGAAACCATTTTTGAATCCAATGCGGTCAGAATGTGGCATACCGGCGACCGGATTGCGATTCTCAGCTTCAAGAGCAAAATGCACACTATCGGCAAGGATGTACTGGAAGGTGTCAGTGAAGCGATCCGGGAAGCCGAAAAAAACTGGCAGGCAATGGTGATCTGGCAAACTGAGCCGCCTTTTTCAGCCGGCGCCAATTTGAAACAGGCAACGGAGCGCCCTAAACAGCCACAGACGGAAGGCAGCGCACCGCTCCCTCCACCCCCTAAACCCTCAACGTTTGACAAGTTTTTCAAACAGTTTAAAAAATCCGCGCAAACAGCCGTGCTCAAAGCCGCCAGGGAGCTGGATCTGGCCGATAAGCTCATGGCCAGACAACTGGCGGAAGTGGAAGCCATGATTTACCAATTCCAGCAGATTTCGCAGTCACTGCGGTATTCCATGATTCCGACCGTTGCTGCTGTGGACGGGCTGGCGCTTGGTGGGGGATGTGAATTTGTGATGCATTGCGACCGTGCGGTTGCCACGATGGAAACTTATATCGGCCTGGTTGAAGCCGGTGTCGGATTACTGCCGGCAGGTGGCGGCTGCAAGGAGTTCGCACTCAGGTCGGCGCAGCAGGCACTGGATGGCGATCCATTTCCCTGGTTGAAAAAATATTATCAGACCATAGCCATGGCCGAACTTGCCAAGAGCGCAGAACAAGGTAAGGAACTCGGATTTTTTCGGCCCTCGGATACGATGATCATGAATCGTTTCGAACTGCTGCACGTGGCGAAGCTGCAGGCACTGGCGCTTGCCGAGGCGGGTTATCGTCCACCGTTACGGTCAAGCGCCATCCCTGTGGCGGGCAATACCGGTATCGCGACGATAAAGAGCATGCTGGTGAACATGCGTGAAGGTGAGTTCATTTCGGAACATGACAATCTGATCGGCGAGAAAATTGCGTATGTCATGTGCGGCGGCGATTTGACACCTGGAAGCTTGGTGGACGAAGACTGGTTTCTCGAACTTGAACGCGCCGCATTCATGGAATTACTGGCCACCGAGAAGACGCAGGCACGTATCGAGCATACCCTGAGAACAGGAAAGCCGTTGAGAAATTAGTTTTGCGGGGTAACTCAGGCAAAGCGTGGAAAATTCAGCATAGATCATTCAAGGAGAAGTTTATGACCAAGCAAACCCAAGATGCCTATATCGTCGCTACGGCACGTACGCCTGTCGGCAAGGCGCCACGCGGCATGTTCAAACATGTCCGGCCTGACGATATGTTGGTGCATGTCATAAAAGCCGTGATGAAACAATGCGAGGGACTGGATCCTGCCGCAATTGACGATGTGGTAGTCGGTTGCGCGATGCCGGAAGCCGAGCAGGGCATTAATGTTGCGCGCGTGGCGTTATTGCTGGCCGGTCTGCCGAACAGCGTGCCGGGTATGACGATTAACCGTTTCTGCGCATCGGGTCTGCAATCGGTTGCAATTGCGGCTGACCGGATTCGACTGGGAGAAGCTGATGTCATGATTGCGGGCGGCACGGAAAGCATGAGCATGGTGCCGATGATGGGCAATAAGGTGTCCATGAATCCGGAAATGTTCAAACATGACGAGAATGTGGCCATTGCCTACGGCATGGGCATGACCGCAGAAAAAGTTGCCGAGCAATGGAAGGTCAGCCGGGATGCGCAGGACGAATTTGCGTACACCAGTCACCAGCGGGCTTTGCAGGCGATTGCGCATGGCGAGTTTGCCGGGGAAATTGCGCCGTATCGTGTCGATGAGAAATATCCGGATCTGGTTACGCACCGGATACGCGAAGAAATTTCCGTGAAAGATACCGATGAAGGGCCGCGTGCGGATACCAGTCCGGAGGCGCTTGCCAGACTGCGCCCCGTTTTTGCCGCGCACGGTTCCGTGACGGCGGGTAACAGTTCCCAGATGTCCGATGGCGCAGGAGCGGTGGTGTTAATGAGCGAAGCCGCGATGAAGCGTTTCAACCTTGCGCCGATGGGGCGTTTTGTCGGCTTTTCTGTGGCGGGTGTACCGCCCGAAATCATGGGTGTCGGTCCGATCAAGGCGATTCCGAAGGTGTTGGCGCAAACGGGTATCAAACAGGATGATCTGGATTGGATTGAATTGAATGAAGCTTTTGCTGCACAAAGCCTTGCCGTGATTCATGACCTGGGTCTGGACCGGGAAAAAGTCAATCCGCTCGGCGGTGCGATTGCGTTGGGCCATCCACTTGGTGCAACGGGTTCCATCCGTGTGGCGACGCTGATGCATGGCCTGCGCCGCCACAATAAAAAATATGGCATGGTGACCATGTGTATCGGCAGCGGCATGGGGGCCGCGAGTGTGTTTGAAGCGCTATAGCGCATCACCGTTGAGCATATCGCGATGATGTTTTAAATGGTCATCGATAAATGTGCTGATGAAATAGTAACTATGGTCATAACCGGGGTGGTAGCGCAGCGTCAGTTGCTGTCCGGTTTTCTCGCAGGCTTCTTCCAGTCGCTTGGGGTGTAGCTGTTCGGACAGGAAGGAGTCGTTCAATCCCTGGTCGATCAGGATTCCGGCGGTGCGGTGGCCATCCTCAAGCAGTGCGGTAGCGTCATGATTGCGCCAGTATGCTGGATTTTCACCCAGATAAAACCGGAATGCCTTTTGTCCCCAGGGACACTGCATGGGCGCGCAAATTGGCGCAAAAGCGGAAACCGATTGAAATTGATTGGAGTATCGCAACGCCAGTGTCAGCGCGCCGTGTCCACCCATCGAGTGGCCGCTGATGCCGATTCTGTTTTTATCCGCAGGAAACTGACTGACAATGATGCCGTATAATTCCTGTGTGATATAGCTTTCCATCAGATAGCGACTGGACCAGGGTTGTTCGATCGCGTCCAGATAGAAACCCGCGCCCGCACCGAAATCCCAGTCATCCGTTTCACCTGCAATCCCGGTTTCACGCGGGCTGGTGTCCATGGTGACCAGCATCAGACCGTATTCTGTCGCATAACGCTGCGCACCGGCTTTGATCATGAAGGTTTCTTCCGTACAAGTCAGTCCCGCGAGAAAAAACACCACAGGAACTGTACTCTGTTGCGCCTGCGGCGGCTGGTAAACCGAGAATCGCATCGGCAGCCCGATCACTGATGAATCATGCTGGTAAAAGCTTTGCGTTCCACCGAAACAGCTATGCTGATTGCGGATTTCCAGTTGCTGTCCCATCAGTAAACCACCACAGAGCGGATGGATTCGCCGGCTTTCATCAGTCTGAAACCTTCGTTAATATCTTCCAGTTTAAGGGTATGGGTGATCAATGAATCGATGTTGATTTTACCTTCCATATACCAATCGACAATTTTGGGAACATCGGTGCGTCCGCGTGCGCCGCCAAACGCGGAACCTTCCCATTTGCGGCCGGTGACCAGTTGGAATGGTCGTGTACTGATTTCCGCACCGGCTTCCGCAACGCCGATAATAATGCTGCGCCCCCAGCCTTTATGGCAGCACTCCAGCGCCTGGCGCATCACCTTGGTGTTGCCGATACATTCAAAGCTGTAATCCGCGCCGCCATCGGTGAGCTGAATAATGGCGTCGACAATGTCCGGTGTTTCGTTTGGATTCAGGAAATGTGTCATGCCGAATTCGCGCGCCATGGTTTCGCGTTGCGGGTTGATATCAATACCGATAATTTTATCGGCGCCGACCATTCTGGCGCCTTGAATGACATTCAGCCCGATGCCGCCCAGACCGAAAACGGCGATATTGCTGCCTGCCTCGACTTTTGCGGTGAACAGCACGGCGCCTAAGCCGGTGGTGACACCGCAGCCGATGTAACAGACTTTGTCAAAAGGGGCATCAGGACGGATCCTGGCGAGTGCGATTTCCGGCACGACGGTGTAATTCGAGAATGTCGAGGTCCCCATGTAATGAAACAGCGGTTTGCCGTTCAGCGAAAACCGCGATGTAGCGTCTGGCATCAATCCTTTGCCCTGCGTGCTGCGAATCGCCTGACATAAATTGGTCTTTTGCGACAGACAGAATTTGCATTCGCGGCATTCGGGGGTATATAACGGTATGACATGATCGCCAACCTTGAGCGATTTAACATCCTTGCCGACTTCGACAACAACACCTGCGCCCTCATGTCCCAGCACAGCCGGAAACAAACCTTCCGGGTCGGCGCCGGACAATGTGTAATAATCGGTATGGCAAATACCCGTGGCTTTGATTTCGACGAGGACTTCACCCGTTTTCGGGCCTTCCAGGTCGATATTTTCGATGGTTAACGGTTGTCCTGCCTGCCAGGCTACAGCTGCTCTTGTTTTCATCCGGAGTTCCTTTGTAAAAAGTATCGTCTGTGATCATCGTGAATATGCGATTCATTATTGTATACCGCCAGACCGCGATGAAAAGCAATCCGCTGAAAAAACCGGAGAGATCGGGAATGATGGTTATAATGAAACGGTATCGCAAATCGTTAAGGATAAAGCCGGGAATATGACTCGCGTCAATTAATTCCTGTTTGGCCCTGTGATAGTATTTACTTTTTGAGGACGATATATTTTATGGAAACGATTGAATCAATACTTGAAACCGCTCGGCAAAGGGCGAGAGAAATGGGACTTCCTTACGAAGGCGCGCTGTTGCCGATGGAAGCTTACCGCGTATTGGCGGATTCGGCGCAGGCGCAACTGGTCGATGTTCGTAGCCAGGCCGAGCTGGATTGGGTTGGGCGAGTTCCCGGTGCAACAGAGATTGAGTTGCGCACCTATCCCGGTATGCAACCCAACCCTGACTTTCTCGAGCAATTGACCCGGCAGGTTGATAAAGAATCGCCGGTCCTGTTTATCTGCCGCAGCGGCGCGCGTTCCAGCCAGGCAGCGGCAATAGCCACCGAAGCGGATTTTTCGGCGTGCTACAACATTCTTGAAGGCTTTGAAGGTGACAAGGATGAACATGGGCATCGTGGCGGCGCTTCAGGCTGGAAAGCGGCAGGACTGCCGTGGGAACAAAGCTGATTGTGCCCGTCGGCAATATGCCCCGTGGATTTCATTAATAGGGGCGCGATTCATCGCGCCCGGTTCGGGTAAGATTCCGTGTCCCGGCCTGTTGTGTGCGGGTTTGGGCGCAATGAATTGCGCCCTTACGGCGCTGAATGTGTAGCACGAGTAGGCCCGATGAGTTTCACGTCATCGATCTTTCTCCCCAGCAACCTGCCTGCTCTGGCAACGACCTGATGCGCACATCAACAATACACCCGGTGAGGCAAACTTGATCCTGCGCACTATCGTGGTTAGGTTTTCGTAGCAAAACCAGGTGATTTCCTACATGTTTATAAGTTAAATGGGAGAAATAGCGCCATTTTCCGGCAGCGCTTGTGAAATCAGTGCACGGGTCTCTTGCAATAGAATCATCGTCGGTAATTTCCCTTCATCTATTCATCATTTCTAGGCAGGAGAGCGCGCACGATGCCAACGACTAGACTACAAACCTTTGCAGGCAGTCTTCCGAGTTTGACCAACAACTTTACACAGAGCAATCCTGCATCGGGTACAGTCATCTGGGCAAGTAATATCGGATTGGGCGGTTTTGGCGCAGTTTCAGTATCCTCCGGAACGGATCAAGTCTGGACAACCAAGCAAGGTTACAAAAACACAGATGATGGCATTTACACCGTCTCGGCTTTTTTCAAAAACACAAATAGTGGTGGCGGATATGGTGCGCTGGGATTCTCCACGCAAACCCAGGATTCGAATGCCGGACTTTACGTGCATCTGCCGGTACGCATATCGGCATGTTTTTCCACGGTGGTGGTGGCGGGTTTCTCAGCAATGGAGCAATAGATACCTCGGGAGCACCTTCCGCAGATAATTGGCCGATCTCGTGGAATCATGGCCTCGTCGATGGAAATTGGTACAAAGTTATTTTTACAGTAGAGGCGAAGGGTAATAACAAATTTGATCCCAATATCAAAATTTATAATGCAAGCGCAGGTTCGAGTACATTCGGCGAGGTCGGAGAACTGGCCACCGAGCACAGTATGACCGATGACATGACGAACCCGACACGCGTCGGTCCGGCCGTTACCAATGTCGCTGCATACTTTTTTCTCGATGCAGGGTTCGCGAGTAACGGTAATCGATAGTTTTGAAATCACGCTGGATAGCGATACCTTATTACTGGACCCTGTCCTACCTGTGGCTGATCTGAATGGCTCAGAAGAAACCGTAAATAATCAGGCAACGTTTTATGAAGTTATCGGGCCGGATGATGGCAGTGCTGCGGTTGCCTTTACCACCGGTGCTTCTAATGTCGGTGATTTAGATGCCTCCAATCTGAATAATCTAAAAATCAGTATACCGGTAGCCAGCATTGCAGTGGGCGACCAATTGCTCGTCGGTGGAACACCCATCAATATCACAGGAACCTCAGATACCGCCGAGGTTTCCTTTTCGGGCACTTACTTTAAGTATGTGATCACCGACAGCAGCGGCGTACGTACGGTTACTTTTACCAGTTTAAGTGGCGAGGTGGCGCTGCCGCATTCGCGCCCATTGACGCGTATGAAGCGCTGCTGGATGCGATCAAGTTCAATAACACCACCGACATGCCGGCTACAGTAAACCCGACCCGTGTTTTCAACGTTACTGCTGTTGATGCTTCCAATACATCGGGCGTAGCCACGTTTACCGTCAATCTGATGATGCGCCGCCCACCATCACCTCTACCACGTACAATCACGGCACCAACACATTGGTTGTTACCGGTACCAAGATGGTTGCCACGGCGGGTGATAATAATGATATTGATGTCTCCAAACTGACGTTGACCGGGCAAGATGGTGCTACATACACGCACACCTCGCCAAACGTTGAAATCACCTCAGACACACAATTTACCGTTACATTAAACGCGGTCGATCAACTTCATGTCGAAGGCTTACTGAACAAAGACGGCACAGATGCCGTCGATACAACCCCGTATAACATCGCCGCCGCAGCCGACTGGAATCCCATACAAAGCGGCCATGCCGATCTCACCGGCAACGGTGTCACCGTCAGCAATGTGTGCAGAACCCACCATCACATCAACCACCTACGATGCCACCACAGGCACATTAGTGGTCACCGGAAGCAACTTCGTCAAAGCCAGTGGCGCGGATAACGATATCACCGCCAGCAAATTCACCTTCACCGGCGAAGGCGGTGAGACTTATACCCTGACCGATACGCCGGATGTTGAAATTACCTCCGGCACCGAATTCACGCTGATCTTAAGAGCAACTGATCAAGCGACAATCAACCAGATCTTCAACAAAGCAGGCTCCGGCTCGACCGGCAGCACCGCGTATAACATTGCTGCTGCGGATGACTGGAACACCGTGATTGGAGATACCAATATTGCTGACGCCACGAATTCTGTCACCGTCAGTAACGTGCAAACGCCCACGATCACGTCAGCCACGTACAACGCCACTACGGGTGCATTGGTCGTCGCCGGAAGCAACCTCGTTAAGGCCAGCGGCGCAAATAATGACATCATTGCGAATAAATTCACCTTTACCGGTGAAGACGACACCACGTACACACTGACGAACACGCCGAATGTCGAGATCACCTCCGGCACGGAATTTACGCTGACGCTGAGCGGTATCGATAAACTCCAGGTCAACCAGCTCATCAACAAAAGCGGCGCCAGCTCTACCAGTGGCACCATCTATAATCTGTCCGCCGCAGAAGATTGGGCTGCCGGTGCGGATATTGCAGTGGTCATCGCCGATACCACCAATGGCATTACGGCTATGATTTCAGGTAGCGGTGGCAGTAGAGGGGGGGGCTGGAGGGTCAGGCGGCAATTCATCCGGCGGTGGCTAATATGCGAAAATCTCCCTGGGGCGGCATACGCCGGATAACGATCCGCTCACGGTCAGTCTACCTGCCGGTGTCGGCCTGACGGCCACCAATAACCCCGATGCCGCCGATGATCTGGCGGAATTTACCCGGCAACTGGCGTTGCAGGGTAAAACTATCGA
>CAYXFV010000029.1:0-33390 GCA_964464365.1 uncultured Nitrosomonas sp.
CGGTGAGTTCATACGTTGCTGTGGTGCGCTCGCAACGTGAATACACGATGGGCTCTTGTGCATAGGCGACGGTTGTAAAGTCGAACAGCAGGGATAAAAAAGCGATGAAGACAAGTTTTATTTTTATGAACATTTTGTTTGTAAAATTGATTATGGATCTGGCCGTTGAATGATAATTATTATCGATTGATTGCGCATTATATCAAATTATATTGTTGTTTATTATGAATTATTTTCATGTTCTGACAATTATCTTTTGTGGAATAATTTAAGGAAGCGCACAACAGTTAATGCGTGAAAATTCTGTAATATTGTGACTACAAATCGATGTATTGTAGTGTCTTCTCGCCATAAGCAGGTACTGGTTTCTTCAATTTGCTTCAGGCACAATGCCATTTTCGACTTCTCCGTATCGTCAAAACTGCAAGCTGTGACTGATTGTGATTCATGGATAAAAATATCAAAACTATAAATCCCGGTCGTGTGGATATTGACGCAAACACGGCTATAAAACCGAAATCCCGGCGCAAACGAAACCTGGATGTACATCCGGTGGAAGCTTCGCAATCCGGGCAGCGCGGACCCAGGAAAAGAGCTAAGAAGAATTCGCCAGGCCAGTACAAAAAAAGGTTCGTGCTGGCCAGTATAGAGATATTTTGTTTAAGTATTATTGCAGTTCTGGCAATCATGGTGCTGTTAGGTCATTCTGCTAACCGGTTTTCCGGTACGAGTTTTTTTGGTCATTTGCTTCCGTTCGCAGCGGTTGTTTTGATATTGACGCTCATTTCAACGCTTTTCCTCATTGGCTGGTGGAAGCTCAGGAATCGTTTGCGGCTGTATTCTGAATATCTGACGCCCTTGCTATCAATTTCATGCGTCCTGATATTCATCGGATTCGCCAGCAATGACCGATTTACGTTTGCTTACGGCAATTTCCGCACGCTGGTCGGTGGAAAAGAAGAAGTCGGGCGTATGACTATTGCGCATCAGGTTTATGCCGCTTATCGCAGACAAAACGGTAGTCAGCTGCAAACCATGGTCGATCGCGCGCAGGAGTACCAGCAAGCTATTGAAGATGCCGCTCAAGCTTTTAATGTCGACGTCCATTTACTGCAGGGTATCGCGGCGACCGAATCGTCCTTTATTCCCAGAACCAGTAATGATGGCGGGCGCGGATTGTTTCAGATTACCCGCGTTCCGGTTATTGCGGTTACTCAGGCGCAGCATCGGTTAAGTATAGAAAAAATTGCGCTGGACAATCCCCGCCACAATGCATTTGTCGCAGCCGCTACATTCAAACATTATCTTGCTGAAATGAAGAACGATCTGTTCCTTGGTTTGCTGGCCTATAACATAGGGCCGGCTAACGGTGGTTTACGGTTTATCATGCAGCAATATGGCGCAACCGATTTCATCACGATTCAACCTTATCTGCAAACATTGCCGCGTGATTATCCGATACGAGTATTGTCTTATTCGCTGGCCTTTCGTATCTGGGATAAAGAAGGTCGCTTACTTGCATATGAGGAAGGCGGTAATGCCATGCATATACAGCGTATCGGTATCCCGGGGTTGCAGGCAAGATTATAATTGCGGTACGGTGTGCAGAATGATTCCGCTGTAACGGAATATGAAAAACGATAAGTCGTGACAGATCGGTTTATGACTGGATGGATATTGCTTTTTTAAACGGGACGCTAACTTATTTTTTGTATCAATATGAATGACAATTATCAACAACTGGTTCACAGGCTCGAAGAGATTTCCCGGTTACAGGGCGTGATGAGCATCATTCAGTGGGATCAGGAAGTCACAATGCCGGCAGGTGCCGCAGAAGCACGCGCCGATCAGATTTCAGCACTTGCGGGTGTGATTCATGAGCGCATGACGGACATGGCCTTGGGTGAGTATTTGAATGAATTAAGTGCGCGAAAAAATGCGTTTGGCGCGATCGAATGCTGTAATATCGAAGAAGCACGCAGAGAATTTGATTTGATGACTAAAATCCCCAAACAGCTGGTTCAGGCAATTGCGGCATTAAGTTCACGAGGACATGCAATCTGGGTACAGGCGCGCAAGGAGAACAGGTTTGCTGATTTTGCGCCTGTAATTCAGGAGTTTCTCAAATTAAAACGGGAATGGGCGGCATGCGCTTATCCCGACTATTCAGTCTATGATGCCAATATCGCACTGTTTGAGCGTGGAACGACGGCAGCAGATATTACGGTTATTTTTGATCAGCTGAAGGAAGCATTAATACCGTTTATTCAGGAATTAGGGCATCATACTTACCAGCCTGATGTTTCCTTTTTACAGGGCCATTTCCCGGTAGAGAAACAGGCGGCATTAGCGCGCAAAATCAGTGAAGATATCGGTTTTCAGTTCGATAAAGGGCGTATGGATGTTTCAGTTCATCCGTTTTGCGGTGGCAGTCACCCGACTGATGTACGGATAACAACACGGTATAACGAAGACGATTTTATCGAATCCTTATATGCGGTTATTCACGAGACAGGGCATGCGCTTTACGAGCAAGGGCGTATGCCGGGTGTCAGTGATCTGCCGGTGTCTGAGTCGTTGACCATGGGAATTCACGAATCGCAGTCGTTATTCTGGGAGCGCATGATTGCGCGTAGCCGGGGATTTCTCACGCATTATTTTGAAACGATTTGTAACGCATTTCCCGGTAATCTGCAAAGCGCGACGGTTGATACCTTTTATCAGGCGATCAATGTATGCCGGCCGGGTTTTATACGTATAGAAGCTGACGAATTGACATATCCGCTGCATGTTATCCTGCGTTTTGAGATCGAGAAGGATTTGTTTGAAGGCAATATCTCTGTCGATGATTTGCCGGACGTCTGGAATGAGAAAATGAAAAAATATCTGGGCATAATCCCTCCAACGGATACCATCGGTGTTTTGCAGGATTCTCACTGGAGCAGCGGCGCTTTCGGATATTTTCCTTCTTATACCCTGGGGGCTATTTATGCGTGTCAGTTTTACAATGCTTTGCGGAAGGAATTGCCGGATACCGATAACAATATAGCAGCAGGGTATTTTGCACCGATCAAAAACTGGTTAAACCAGAAAATTCATCGTCAGGGAAGGCTGTATACGCCGCAGGAGTTGGTATTGCGCGTAACCGGCGAGTCTTTAAATCCGCAACATTTAATTCATTATCTCAAGTCCAAGTACAGCGCAATTTATAAGCTGAATGCATAGCGTGGCATAAGCGCCTTAACTGCGCTATAAACGCCCATAACTGCTTTTGTGCACCAATCTTTTTAGCGGCCGGGATTAAACACCTGATCATTCCATTCGAACATTAAAATCCTTGTGTGAAACGGGCACATTGATTGTGAATGTTTTATGTCACGTAATAATTATTTCATCTCACGGTTGGAAAAAAACCGAGATTACCAATCCCATATTTTAGTCGGTAACAGGCCGGGAATCATTGACACGGACAGGTATGACCTTCCCATTCCGGGAAATGCAGTGATTGTATATTGATTATGATATTCAACAGTTTAATCAGTTATTTATCAATGTAAAAATCTTAAAAAAATCGTGTAAATTCTTCACGAATTTTTCACACCCGCTGTGTTAAATTTTCGCTGCGCAAATAAACAAACAAATGCATTTAGATTCGTGTCAATTAGATTCTTATAATATCTGGGAGAGTGTTTTATATGAGTTCAGAAGCTGAAAAAGAAAACAATCCGCTGCCAAGCGGTGAGAATTTAGCGCCAGACGGATCAGTCGTTTTGACGGCCGATAAGCATTTTGGTGCGGCGGCGTTCCAGGCTAAATATGCTATGCGTGATGCGTTTGCCGGCACCATTACCGGCGCGATGGCGATTCCGCTGTCCATCGGTATCGCAATGATGTCTGATTATCCGATCAAAGTCGGTCTGGCGACTGTGGTCTTTGCCAGTTTTATCGGCTGGATTTTTGCCTGGTTCAGACCAGGCAACTACGTCGGTAGCGCGGGTATTGCGGCGGGATTGGCACCGGCGCTGGCGTTGGGGGTGGCCACGTTCGGTTTTGAAAATATGGCGTTTTGTATATTTCTGACAGCAGTTATGCAGGCGGTTTGCTGGTATTTCAACTGGCAGAAATATCTGTTGGTTGCTGTTCCGGTATACCTGGTGGAAGGTCTTCTGGCCGGGATCGGTTTGAAAATTTTCCTGAAATTCTTTGAGTTTACCTATGAAATTCCGGAAGAAGCCGTTACCGAAGAATTCTGGAATGACGCACGCATACAGATGCTGAGTATTTCAGCTATAGGATTTGGCGTGTTTGTTTATCTGTTCTCCAAGTTCAAGGATATTCAACCGGCAATTCCTTACTTCGCTTTGATTCTGGGGGGTATCGCTTTAGCGCAATTTGTCACTGTACCGATGATTTATGTGGAAGATGTTGAGTTGGCGTTTAGACTGCCTATTCCAACGAATGTCACACTGACCATGGTTATTCTGATGGTATTGTTCTGCGCGATGCTGGCCACCATTGACGTGATTGAGCAGGTGATGAGTAATGCCGCGATTGAGAAAATTGATCCGCTGAAACGTAAATGTAACAGTAATAACAGCTTGTTGGCAATTTGGGTTGCTAACATGGGATCAAGCTTCTTTGGCGGTATGACTAATCTGGACGGTTTGGCAAAAAGTACCACCAACAAATTGGCGGGCGCATATACCAAGTTTTCACTTGTGTTCATTGGTTCGGTCGTGTGCTTCTTTATGCTGAATACTGAATATCTGGAGTATTTGCCTAAATTTGCTCTGGCGGCAATTATGATGTTCTCGGGCTATAAGATGATTGCCGGTCTGGTGCATGTCACGCACTATGGTCCTTACGCGATGATGCTTGCATTGCTGACAGGCTTGCTGGTGTTTCAGCTGGGTATCTTTGAGGGAATGATGATTGCGCTCATTGTGCATGCTGTGATTCATTATATGGTTTACACCAAACATGACAACATGCCTGGCAGAGATGTTATTAAACGCTACTTTGGAAATCTTAAGCGTGATAGCAGTAACTTGCAATAACGGGTGATTTGTAATTAATATGGCGTCAGAAACGGCGGGTTGAGTCCAATCGATAAGGCCCGCTTTTTTTCAGCCACGTTAGTGGTAACCCGGTAAACAATTATATAAGGATTTCAAAATGTACAAAAAGATCATGGTGGCCATAGATGGCAGCGAAACAGCGCAGAGAGCGCTGGAAGAGGCGCAGAATATAGTGAATTCCTATAATGCGGAGCTGTGTATCGCCCATTGTATAACAGGTGAAGAAGACGCAGACAGGGCAGCCGGAAATGCTGTTCTGGAAAAGGCAAAAGAATCTGTCAGCGCGTTGAATGTTGATATTCGTTTGCTGGAAGCCAATATTGCCTATGGCACGAATGGTATATCGGAAGCAATCGGAAATGCAGTCCAGGAATGGGGTGCTGACCTGCTGGTGGTGGGTACCGTGAATCGCAAAGGGCTGCAGCGCTTTGTTATCGGGTCTGTAGCCGAACAACTGGTGAGTCTTGTTGATGCATCGATTCTTCTGGTGCGTCCGCAAGATGATTAATGCATCTGGATATTCGCCTGTTTTATAAGGTGATCATTCATCCTCCGATTTCCCATTAGATGGTTTTTTAATGGGAATTATTAGAG
The DNA here is from genome assembly GCA_964464365.1 of uncultured Nitrosomonas sp. Lineage (GTDB taxonomy): Bacteria > Pseudomonadota > Gammaproteobacteria > Burkholderiales > Nitrosomonadaceae > Nitrosomonas. The sequence goes on from CAYXFV010000029.1 coordinate 5,673, forward strand.
AAGCCTAAATATATTCAGGCTTCTCTAATTTAGGGGTGATTGTATTTTGAAATTTTCCCAAGGCGTTGGGTCAAGGGGAGGGGTGCTTATTGCGTGCTCTACTGGTTTGTTAATTGTTGATTAATTAATATCTGCAAATTTCTAATGGAAAATCCGAGCTAACCATAATTATCATAAATAGTTATTTATTTTGCAAAAGTTTAATCTTTTTTTAACGTTAATTTGACATTGCTTTGACTACAATATTTTAGGCTGAACGAAGTCCTGCTGATCCAAAACAGTATGTGACATAAAAACAATATCGGTTCATTGTTCAGAAAAACATATGTAGCCCGAGTACATTCCAAGTAATTCGTTATATACGTTTTCACCGGGAAGAGACTGTAATTAGGGGTTGTATAAAAAAACCGGGTTTGGGTAAGTAATAAATATAAAAAGACTTAGGCATTCTTAATCGGCATATTTCTTTAGCTGAACGTTTGCTTTTGAGAGCATAAGGGTCATTCGATACAATGGAGATACTCAGTACACTGCTATTAACGCCGTTTCTAGGCATTCTCGTCCTGGTTGTCATACCGGGAAAGAATACAAGTCAAATCCGTTTCACTGCGAATATGTTTGCCACAGTGGTTTTTTTATTCAGCTGCTGGCTGGTTGCGGATTACAACCAGCTTTATGGCGAAATTCAATATTATGAGCAGTTCATTTATAACCCGAGCTTTAACTCGGCATTCGCTTTAGGCGTTGATGGCGTATCGCTGCCGATGGTAGTTCTGGCATCGGTGCTCACATTAATCGCGCTTTTGGCATCCTTCAGCATTGTGCATAACGTCAAGAGCTATTATATCAGCGTTTTGCTGCTTGAACTAGGTATGCTGGGCGTTTTTCTTTCTCAGGATTGGTCATTATTTTACATTTTCTGGGAATTAACGCTGATACCGCTGTTTATTCTGATCGCACGCTGGGGCGGCGTTCGCCGGGGTGTCGCCAGTATTAACTTTGTTTTGTACACCATGGGCGGGTCGATATTCATGTTGATCAGCCTGATGGCGATCAGCCAGCATATGCCTGAACATGGCGGCACGTTGATGGCCGATATGACTGAAGCGGCGCGAAGCATGTCCAGAAGCGAGCAGCTCTGGGTTCTGATGGGTTTTTTGATTGGCTTCGGCGTCAAAATGCCTGTTTTCCCATTGCATGGCTGGTTGCCGCTGGCGCACGTGGAAGCGCCCAGTCCGGTGAGTATTCTGCTTTCCGGCATTCTGCTCAAAATGGGCGCCTATGGTTTGATACGTGTTGTTGTCATGCTGCCTGAAGCGACGCTGGTCTTTCAGCCTTATCTGATGTTCATCGCGTTATTTGGAATGATCTATGGCGGCGTACTTGCCTGGCGGCAATCGGATCTCAAGGCCATGGTGGCTTACTCTTCGGTGAGTCATATGGGGATCGTGCTGCTGGGTATTGCCACTTTGAACTTTACCGGATTAACCGGGGCTGTTTTGCAAATGACGGCGCATGGTCTGGTTGCTGGCGCATTGTTTTTGCTGGTAGGTTTGCTGTATGAGCGCACACATACCCGGAACATACTGGATTATAGCTCGCTCGTGCAGGTGATGCCGCGTTTTGCCTTTTTTATGACGATCACCTTGTTTGCAGCAATGGGCATGCCCGGCACAGTTGGATTTGTGGCTGAAATACATGCGGTTATCGGCGGATATCAGCAATGGGGCAATCTGATGCTGTTTCTGGGTCTGAGCATTCTTATCAGTGCGGCTTATGCGATGCGTACCGTAGGCATGCTGTTCACAGGCCCGGTCAAGCCACAGATGCGCGAAATTGAAGATTTAAAATTATATGAATTGACTGCGGCCATTATTCTGATTGCCGCAATCGTGTTGCTGGGTTTATGGCCTACGCCTTTAATTGATTTGTCCGTGGCAACCATAACTCAGATGAATGACTTTATCAGTCAAAGTATTCACTAGGACTCACTATGCACGCACATCACATTGATTTAGCAGATAAAAAATCTGAAATTCTGCATTACCTGGATCATCTGGGACATATTCTGCCCGGACAGGCGACGATCCGTGAATTTGTTCATCACAATACGATTCATGGTTTTCAGCATTTGCCTTTTGAAGTTGCAATCAAGGAGGTAGAAGCATTAACGGGAATACACGGTTATTTGTCAGATGACAAAAACCGGGCTTTATACCAGCAAGGCGCCATTACCAACGATGATCTGGTTGCTGCAATAGCGCATCACAAGGAACTCAAAGCCGAAGAATACGTTATTCGGACCGATCGGTTATCGATTACTCGTGACGATATTTATCGAGTAGCTTTGCGCTACGATTTACAGAGCATTTCGGCAAGCAATTTAAACTGGCAGATCGAAGAGTTTGACGTGCTGAACAAAATTCAACCGGACGTGCCCGGCCCCATACGTGAAGTCCTGCTTGAAACAACACAGGATGAGCAGCATTATGCCGCGCTGCTGTGGGATCACATTCTGGATCAGATGGGCATTGACAAAATACCGTTGCACCCGGAAAACATGATCGACTTGTCCGAGGAACAGGCCAGAGCATGGCTGGATAGAATACGTGCGGAACTTCCGGATGATACCAATTTGATGGTTCATCAGAAAATGCGCATGGAAGCACAGGAAAAACTCAACGAAATGCTGGATCAGATCGGTGTGCGATTGACGATGCGGGATTTTGTCAAAACATTGACCGGCGTCGATATTCTTTTTTCGGTTCGCGTGCAGTTGATCCGGATTTGTGCATCGGCACTGGATGAAGGTGTCTCAGCATGGCGGCTGCCCGATTGCGGCGATACCGGGTTATATCAAGCCTGGAAAAATGTGGTGAATTATGATGCGAATCCTTTCCTGCATGATTTGCCGGACTGGCAGCGTGTGATTTCAGAAGCACCCGATGATCCGGTAGATTGCATTATTAGCCAATTAAAATACATGGAAATTCCCGAGGAGCGCTGGGAGGGCTATCTGCGTCTGGTCGCGCTGGAATTACCCGGGTGGTCGGGAATGATTAACTGGAGACAGACGCATCCGAAATATGTTGCCGAAAGCGGACCCACGCAAGTGCATCTGGCAGACTATCTGGCGATACGGCTCATACTGGATCGGCTCTGGCTATCGCAGGCATGCGAGGAAAATTGGAATATCGATGCCAAACTGGGCACGTTCAAGTATTACTTCCATAAGTATCTGTCGGAATTCATGGTGCGCAAGCTGTTTTACCAGGGCGATCTGCCGGAGTATTTGACCAATTTGGTGAAATATCTTTTTCTGCATTCCGGTTCAGAACGTTATGAGCAATCCGAATGGCAGGAACTGGCCGATCTGATCTGGACCTGGCAATTCAGCTCCATGGCCGATAACAGTATTGTGCATACGCCATTCAATGCGGGCTGGCGTTTGTTCCGCCTGTGTCAGCATCTGGGTATTCAGTTTGCGCAAATCAAGGCTATTCAGAAAGATGATTTTCTGAATATGCTGAAAGTTATCGATGAGTTCACTGCGGATAAAAGAGGCAGTGTATGGCTGTATGCGTATGAATACCACTACAGGGAAAATTTTTACCATGCGATTCATGCCAACCTGAGTCGAGGGCGATGGGCCAGGCGGGACCAAAGACCCGAGGCGCAAATTATGACGTGCATGGATGATCGGGAAGAAAGCCTGCGCCGTCACCTGGAAGAGATGAATCCGGCGATTGAAACGCTGGGGGCCGCCGGTTTTTTTGGTGTTCCCATGAATTACAGAGGGGTTGATGACATCAATCGAAAAAAACAATGCCCGCTGCCAGTAACCCCCACCAATGAAGTTATCGAGGAACCCCGGGAAGGGACAGAACAACTCGTCGCTGCGCATAACAAAGGCTATGCAATCTTCAGAAAATTGGCCTATCTATTTAATCAATCGCTGCGCCGCAGCTTGCTATTTTCGCATGCGGTAATCGATGCCTTAGCACCTATTGCTTTTTTTGGTTTGCTCGGCAAGGTTTTTTCACCAAGATATGTTCTGGCAGTTAATAGCAGGTTGCGGCAGGTTATTGAAAAGCCAGTGCCGACACGTTTGAATTTTATTGCGCCGCAATCGGATGTGGCGGCTACACCTGAAAATCCCCGCATTGGTTTTACAGACAATGAGCAAGCTGACAAGCTGGCTTTGTTTTTACGTACAACCGGTTTGACGTATGGTTTTGCGCCGATTGTCTGTTTATTTGGGCATGGTTCAACCAACCAGAATAATCCGCATGGATTTGCGTATAACTGCGGCGCGTGCAGCGGCAAGCGGGGTGGGCCTAACGCGCGTCTGTTTGCGGCCATGATCAATCGACCGGTGATCAGAAAATTACTGGCTCAGCGGGGGATCCATGTTCCTGACGACACCTGGTTTGTTGGCGCTGAACATGATACTTGCAGCGACGAGTATTTCTGGTTTGATCTTGAAGATATTCCAGAAAGTGCGCTGCCCGCTTTTGAGTCTGTCCGGAAATATCTGGACGTGGCCCGGAAAGCGTCAGCGCAGGAGCGCTGTCGGCGTTTTGTTTCGGCGAATCATCCCAGGGTGCCGGGTAATGGGTATACACATGTCCTGGAGCGTGCGAATGATTTTTCACAGGCTTTTCCCGAATTTAATCACGCAACCATAGCGGGTGCAATTATTGGCCGTCGATCCGTTTCACAGGGGGTATTTCTGGATCGGCGGGTTTTTCTCATTTCCTACGATGCCACTCAGGATCTGGACGGGAAGCTTTTGGAAGGCTTGCTGCTGGCAGTGGGGCCTGTTGGCGCCGGCATCAATCTGGAGTACTACTTTTCAACGGTGAATAATGACTATTTCGGCTCGGGTACCAAGGTTACCCATAACATTACCGGCATGTTCGGCGTTATGGAAGGCGCCAGCAGTGATTTAAGAACAGGCCTGACCAAGCAAATGGTTGAAATTCATGAACCCGTCCGGCTGCAGGTTCTGGTTGAAGCCAAAACGGAGATTCTTGGACAGATTTACGAACGGCAGGCTGTGATCCGGGAATTGGTCGGTGGCGGGTGGATTTTACTCGGCGCTATTGATCCCGATACGGGTGAAATTTCGTGTTTTGAGCGGAATGTGGGATTCGTGCCGTGGAAGCCAAAAGAAAGCGCGATACCCATAATCGATTCATCGAATGCCTATTATCAGGATAGGGGTGAACCGCTGCCACCGGTACTGATTAAACAACCAGAAATGACGGGGGCCTGATTATGGATGTACTTGTTATCTTTATTCCATTACTCCCGTTTATCGCTGCGGTCGTTATCGGCTTTGGCTATTTTTCCAGTCAGGTTATGGGACTGCGGGGAGAATTGTCGAGTTCGGATGTTGCCCGGAATGCCGCTTATTTGTCATCGATATGCGCCATTCTTTTGCTGATTGCTGATCTGGCCGGTGAAAACTCAGGATCTAAAATGGTGGGGCAGTGGCTGGATAGCGGCAACTTTGTGGTGAATCTGAATTTTATTACCACGGGCTTTAATGTTGTCGTCGCCGCTTTATTTTCAGTCATTCTGGTCATCATCACGTATTTCTCAAAAAACTATATCCATCAGGAATCCGGGTTCCGTCGGTTTTTCTTTGTTCTAAGCCTGTTTTCATCTTCGATGTTTCTGTTGATTCTGTCAGGTAATGCCATCGGGACGTTTATGGGCTGGGAATTAGCCGGATTATGCTCTTATCTGTTGATATCGTATTCATATGAACGCCCTGTCGCGGTCATTAATGCAACCCGGGTATTCGTGACCAATCGGATTGGCGACACAGGTTTTATTCTTGGCATTGCCCTGTCTTTCTACTTTGCCGGAACGGTAGACTGGTTGAGTCTGAATGAAATGTCGGAAACTTTAGCGACACCGACAGTGACTGTCATCAGTTTATGTTTTGTGGTTGCTGCAATCACCAAATCGGCCCAATTGCCGTTCTCGCCTTGGCTGGCGCGTGCAATGGAAGGGCCGACGCCCTCAAGCGCGGTGTTTTATGGATCGGTGATGATTCATTCGGGTGTTTTTCTGGTCATTTTATTACAGCCCATTATCGAACATGCACCCTTTACCATGGGTTTTCTGGTGATTGTTGGTTTGTCCACGGCCATATACAGCTATTTAGTCGGGCTGACTCAGACAGATGTTAAGAGTTCATTGTGCTTTGCCATTACGGGGCAGTTGGGGCTGATGTTTCTGGAATGCGGATTGGGTTTATGGGAACTGGCGATGTGGCATATGTGTGCTCATGCCATCGTCAGGTGTTTCCAGGTCTTAACGGCACCATCGCTGGTTAAATATGTGAATGGTAATCCCATGAAGCCCGTATCTTCGTTTTTCATGAATAAACGGTGGCTCTATATTGCATCAATACAGCGGTTCTGGCTGGATCCGATTGCTGACAGAGCACTGGTCAGACCGGTTTATGGCCTGGGACACGATCTGGATCGGTTTGATAAAAACATCATTGACCGCGCCATGGGCGACCCGGTTTCATCATTCACGGCAATTTCCTCTTTGACACAGATAGAAAAGGAAGAACATAAGAACAGAGTGAATGAAATTCAAATGGAATTTGTTCGAGGCAAAGGCATTGTCGGCAAGTTGCTGGAATGGATAGCCAATATCATGAGCTGGTTCGAGGAACGCTTGGTGCTGCGCGGCATTGGCATGGACCTGGTGACTATCGGCAGAAACCTGGGGCATGCCGCCAATATGTTTGAATTGCTCCTGCTCAAACCGCGTTATCTCGTATTGTTTGTATTCATTGTATTAATGCTTGCTGCTTCGATTTGAGGAATCCATGGATAATGCAAATATAATTTTGTGGTCTGAAATGGCGGGCTTCCCCGTATTATCAGTACTGACGCTCATTCCGCTGGCCAGCATGATTCTGGTGATTCAGATTTCTTCTCCGGGCGCCGCGTTGCGAGTGGGAATCGGCGGTGTGCTCCTGACACTGATCGTCGGCATTTATATGCTGCTCAAGTTTGATATTGACCGTCAGATCGGCATTCAGCTGTATGAGCACTATCAAATTTTCGGGCTGACGTATAGTGTCGGCGTTGACGGCACCAATATCCTGTTTGTACTGCTCACGACAGTGCTGGCGGTGTTGGCGCTGATCTATACCCTGACAACACGGCGCGTCTCTGACCGACTGCATATTGCGTGTTTGCTGGGCTATGAAGCCATACTGATCGGCGCATTCACAGCCATGAATGCCGTGCAGTTCTGGTTCTGGTGTTTCCTTGAACTGGTGCCGGTGGTCTTGATAACGCTTAGGGCCGGGTCGGGACAAAATCGCCGCTGGGTTGTCGCCTTGCTTCTGCAGCATTGGGGGAGCGGATTATTTATGGTGCTGGCGGGGTTTTTGATGCTTGGCTTCGGCGCCATGATAACCACCGATGTACTGTCTTTTGACTGGCTGGTTCTGAAAGAAAATGATGTCAAGCTTGAATATGCAACACTGATCTTTTTTCTGCTGTTTTTTGGTTTTGCAATACGCATGCCGTTGTTCCCGTTTCATGGCTGGCTGCCGGTACTGGCGGAGCAGGGTACGGTTGCCAGTGTCAGTATTTTTCTGGTCAGCTTGAAATTGGGTGTTTATGGTGCCATGCGATTTTTAATTCCTTTGCTTCCTGAGGTTGCGGAAGAATGGACATGGTTTGTCGTGACAATGGGCCTGGCTGGCATTTTTTACGGGGCGCTACTGGCGTTGATGCAGATCAATATGCGCAGGTTGCTGGCGTTTGCCATCATCAGCCAGACAGGGCTGCTGGTGATCGGAATCTTTGATTTCAATAAATATGGCATGGAAGGCAGTATTTTGCTTTCAGTGACTTATGGATTGGCTGCGGCAGGCATGTTCTTGAGCCTCGGGATGATTTATAAACGTACCCATACGGCCTATATTCCACGGTTGGGTGGCATTTATGACGTGAATGCCGCTATCGCGGTTTTATTTGTTGTCTGTGCCTTAAGTACCATGGTGATGCCGGGAACACCGGGTTTCGACGGTATTCATTTATTGCTCGAGGGTACTATCAAAGGGCAGGGCTGGCTGGTGGCAATCGCCATTCTGATCGGCAATGTTCTGGCGGTCGGCTTGTTGCTGCGGGCTTTCCAGCAAATCTTCATTGCGCCGCCCAAACGCTATCAGGGATCCTTTAAATCCGCTACGCGCAGCGCGACACAACCATCGCCAAGAAACGAATGGATGATCGCGATAGTGATCTGCACCATATTGATTACCGCCGGTATCCATACCTCGCCGTGGCTGAACATTATCGATCAGAACATTCATTCCATCAGCGACACGTATTCCGGTGCGGGAACACCGCATTCGGAGGCGCTGACTGAAAAGCACATTCTTACGAAGGATTATTAGCATGATCGAAGCAGATTTTCCATTTTTGAGTTTTCTCATCATTATTCCTTTGGTTGGTGCGATTCTGGCTGGATCAATACGAAATGTTGATGTCGCAAAACATATCGCGTTTTATGTCGCGTTGCTGACTTTGCTGTTATCGCTTTTTGCGCTGATCCTGTTTGATCCCGGCTACGGCGAATTTCAGCTCGTTGAGCGCTATGCATGGATTCCTTTGCTGAACATCGAATATTTAGTCGGCGTTGACGGCATCTCGATTTTGTTTTTGCCGATGACGGCATTACTGACATTAATCACGATGCTTGCCGCCTGGAATTCGATCTCTTTGCTGACGCGTTTTCATTTTGCATTGCTGCTGGCGCTGGAAGGCGTGAGTTTCGGGATCTTCTGCGCGCTGGATACGGTGCTTTTTTTCCTGTTCTGGGAACTGACATTGCCGCCGTTCTTTTTCCTGATCGGTTTGTGGGGCATCGGCTCTCATCGCCGCAGTGCTGCGATGAAGTATCTGCTGTATATGATTGCAGGAGGGGTGCCTATTTTGCTGGCGTTTATTCTGCTGGCATCAAATCACGCACATTATGTCGATGAAATAATCCCACTGGGGCTTTCTTTCAGCCTGCCGGTATTGCTGAATACACCGTTGCCCGATAATTTGCAGACGATTGTTTTTATCCTGCTGTTATTAGGGTTTGCCGTAAAAGCGCCTTTGGTGCCGTTGCACACATGGATGCCGACGGTGGCGATGGAAGGCCCGACGCATGTTGTTGCCTTGCTCGTAGGTTTAAAATTAGGTGTTTACGGTATTCTGCGATTTGCAATGCCGCTGGCGCCGATAGCGGCGGCAGATTTCAGCTGGTTATTGAGCGTCATCGGCGCCGTTACGCTTATTTATGCCGCTTTGATTGCATTGCAGCAGACAAATTTGCGCCGATTACTGGCTTACTCAAGCGTGAGTCACGTGGGGCTGGTGATTGTCGGTATCGCGTCATTAACAGCACAAGGGCTGCAAGGTGCGATTTTTCAGATGATTAATTTTACGTTCATGGCCAGTGCGCTGATGCTGATTGCCGGATTTATACATCACAGAATTGGCAGTACCGAGACCATTCACCTAGGCGGGCTTGCGAACGTGATGCCCAAATTAACCTTCTTTTATTTTCTGTTTATGTTGTCGAGTATCGGACTGCCGGGGACCGGCGGTTTTCCAGCCGAGCTGCTCATGATTATCGGTGCGCTCAATACGCATTCGATTCTCGGATTTGCCGCCTTATCGGGCGCGATTCTGAGCGCTGCTTATATGTTATCGTACACACGTAAAGCTTTTCTCGGGCCTGTCGTACATAACGACGTAAAGCAGGTTTTTGATTTAAAACCACGGGAAATCGCGCTATTATTTATCCCCGGACTGTTGGTGCTGATATTCGGCCTGTTTCCGGATTATGTATTAAATATTAATCAATCTGCTTCGGAAACGTGGTTATCAAGATTGACAATTCAAACACCCTGAAAAAACTTTAATGACATGGATAGAACACTATGACGAAACGAAATACAGGTATCGATTACCTACTTGATTTGAATGCCAGGCATTCGCAGGCTTTTATGGATCTTTCATCCGAACGCCGCAGATACAGAGGTGAACATCCGACTGAAATAGCGGCGCTCAAATGCATGGACGGCAGGCTGCACTTGCCGGTCATGACACAAACTGCACTGGGTATTATTCAACCATTCCGTAACCTGGGCGGTAAATTCGACCTGGGCTGGCCTTTTTTTCAGAATATCATTGAACAATGGGTGCAGTATTCGATCAGTCGCGGCAGACACTGCCTTGTTTTTGTAACCTATCATTACGCGCGTGGCGATGCGCACCGAGGTTGCCGTGGGTTCAATTATGATACCAACGTGGCAAGAGATGCCGCAGTCAAACTTAAAGATCAGTTTATTCGCGTTTATGGCAGAGGCGCTGTAATGCCTATTGTCTGTGGTATTGAAACCGATCTGGATGCGCTGATTCTGCATGGCGAAGATGTCGGAACAGTCGTCGATCTGGCGAAAATCAAACAGTCGTCACAACTGGAACTGGAAGAATTGCTCTACTCCCTGTATCCAACAATGCCCGAACGGATTGTGCGGGATATGATTCCACTCATACGTGGCAATATCAAGCACATTGCTGAAATTCGCGCATCCAATAGACCCACCGAAGATGCCGAGCACAAAGAATGGGTGCTGGGTGTGGGTCGTGGATTTGACTGGTTGCACGCAATCAATACGGCGTTTATTGTCGGGCCGTTTGACCCGAATTTATCGGTTGCAATCGAGACTGCGGCGAAGCTCCTTAAAGGAAATATTGATGATGGCCGTGTCGATCCAAACGGTATTGTCCTGCTGACATCAGCCGCGTTCCGCGACGAAGCCGGGCCTGAATATCATCTGGCCAGGGAAAAAGCGCTGTTTCTCAGTGAATTTGCACAAAATATTATCAGAGATAAAGTACCGGATCTGATGCCCCATTTACAGATACTGACCGGTTTTGCCGATCTGGATACGCGGAAGTTCGAAGTTATTGAACGTTTGGAAGCCGCACCGGCTAAAAGTAAAAAAACCGCCTGAAATCGCGTCAGTTTTTACAGGCCAGCCTTGAACGGCACGCGGTTCAAGGCTGGCCTTTCAATACAGTCAATATAACCGAATACTCAAAAATACATCTGCGTCGCTTGCAGTTGAGCGTGCGTAGAATTTGTATTCTATTCAAAACAAAACCGACCTGAGCTGCGGGATCTGAAACTACCGGTTGGTTTTGTCTGTTCATATCATCTGCTGCGTTAAAGCTTGTGTTAAAGCTTTAAATCTCGGCGTCAACCGCAAGCGACAGGGTTCGTGGTAGTATTTGCTTTACCCAATCGATTGGCCATAAAGAATCCGGAGTTATTTTGGCATCCACACGACTCGTTACAAAAAATGAACCTGAGGAGCGTTCCCAGCGGCTGGCCGTATTAATCGATGCCGATAACGCCCAGGCCGCCGTTATCGAAGAACTGCTCGCCGAGATTGCCAGGTATGGCGAGGCGACGGTGAAGCGTATTTATGGCGATTTCACCATATCAACAAGTTCAGCATGGAAAAAAGTATTGCAGAAATATGCCATCAAACCGGTACAGCAGTTTGCCTATACCACGGGTAAAAATGCGACCGACAGCGCACTGATTATCGATGCGATGGATTTGTTATACACACGGAAATTCGATGGTTTCTGCCTGATCACAAGCGACAGTGATTTTACCGGGCTTGCGATGCGGTTGCGTGAAGAAGGGTTGACAGTACTCGGATTCGGAGAGAAAAAAACGCCCGATGCATTCCGTAATGCCTGCCATAAATTTGTCTTTACTGAAATTCTTCGTCCCGGTAATGACAGCGATCCGGTTGAATCGTCGCCGGAATCCAGCAGTAAAAAAGAAGCTTCACGCACTCCGGCTGCTGCCAAGGTGGCGGAAAAGAAACTCAGATTCCCGGGGAAATTCATGTTGACCGCGCTTGAACAATCCATTGACGATTCGGGCTGGGCGGGGCTCGGTGCTTTCGGAAGTTATCTGAGCAAACTGCAACCTGATTTTGATCCAAGGTTGTATGGGTACAAAAAACTGTCCGATCTCGTCAAAGCAAAAAAAGATCTTTTTGAAATTGAAGAACGCCAGATATCCGGATCCAACCGGAAAGCGATTTACCTGCGCGCCAAAGCGTGATCTATGCTTCGTATTTAATCCTGTCAATCGATTCACCTCAATCACTCGATATATAAGGAGTCAGCATGTCCAATACATTGATCCAGCCTTATTTAATGTTCGGCGGGCGTTGTGAAGAAGCGCTCGAATTTTATCGCACGGCACTCGGTGCGCAGATCGACATGCTGATGCGCCACCGGGACAGCCCGGAAGCACCGCCGCCGGGTATGCTGCCACCGGGATTTGAAAACAAGGTGATGCATGCCAGCTTCCGTGTTGGCGGCAATGTATTGATGGCCTCGGATGGCTGCGAACAAGGCCAGGAATTCAAAGGCTTCTCGCTGTCGATTGCGGTTGCCGAAGAAACCGAAGCGAAACGTTATTTTTCCGCACTTGCCGACGGCGGTACCGTGCAAATGCCGCTGACCAAAACTTTCTGGTCACCGTGCTTCGGCATGCTCACCGACCGTTTTGGTATCAGCTGGATGATCAATGTCGTGGCACCCGGATGCGGTAGCGAATAACTTCGGTGAAACCGTGCCATGTCCTGTTCATCAGCAGTGCAATGACGGCCACCGCTTGAAACATACAGCAGGCAATCCGGCGCAGAAGGCGAATCGAAATGACGGTTACCGTGCGTTTCGACACGATGACTGAACAACAGCTATGGGACATCGCTAATCCCATCATGGATAACCTGATGGATGCTTCAACGCATATCGACCACGCCCGGCATGTCCGTGATTTTACCGAGCGGATGAAAGCCATTGTCACGCCGGTTTACTTTCAGCATATCTGCCAGCAATACCAGGTCGAGAAAGGCTATTTCTCCAGCCGTTCGCCTGTCGCGGTTTTCAGGTGGCCGGATTCGGCGGCGCTGATATGGAAGTAGTCGTTCACCAAAGCACCGGGTGAGTTTGTTGCGGAAATGGTGCTCGTGCATCGGGACGGAAAATACCGTGTTGATCATGCAATGGTGTTTTGAACGCTGTATGCGGATCAGACCAGGTTTGTTATGATGCAGGCCGGATTGATGGTTTGACATTATCAAGACGTGACATGAAGTTTGCTGGAGTGGCGATTATTCCGAGGTAATCTATCGTGTTGCGTTAGAGGCCTGAGTTTGTCTGGGTATATGCGAAGTCGATCCAAATCAATACAGGAATCAGATCACCGGATGACGAATAAGGAAGACCTATCAGAACGCGATATCTGCACTAAGTTCATCACACCTGCGCTGGAACAAGCTGGCTGGGACATGCAGAGACAGATCCGTGAAGAAGTTGGCTTTACCGATGGCCGCATCTATGTAAAGGGCAATCTGTCGGTACGCGGCAAACGCAAGCGGGCGGACTACATCCTTTACTACAAGCCGAATATTCCGATCGCCATCATAGAAGCCAAAGACAATAAGCACTCGGTGATGGCAGGCATCCAGCAGGGGTTGGATTACGCCACGATTCTGGACATTCCCACGGTATTCAGCAGCAACGGTGATAGCTTCTATGAACACGATCGAACTGCCAGCGGCGGCACAATTGAGCGCGAAATTCCGTTGCACGAGTTTCCATCACCGGAACAACTCTGGCAGCGCTATAAACAGTACAAGGGTATTACCACGCCGGAAGCCGAGCGTATCAGCGCCCAGGATTACTTCTTTGACGGCAGCGGCCGTCGCCCGCGCTATTACCAGCAAATTGCCATTAATCGCACGGTCGAGGCCATTGCCAAGGGGCAGCAGCGCATTCTGCTCACTATGGCCACTGGCACCGGTAAAACCTATACTGCCTTCCAGATCATCCATCGCCTGTGGAAGGCAGGTGCAAAAAAACGCATTCTGTTTCTGGCCGACCGTAATGCACTGATCGACCAAACCCGGCGTGGCGATTTTCGTCATTTTAAGGACAAAATGACGGTTATCAAGCACAAGAAAATCGACAAATCCTACGAAATCTATCTGGCGTTATATCAGGGCCTGACCAACTACGATGAAGACAAAGACGCCTACCGTGAATTCAGTCGAGACTTTTTTGATCTGATCGTCATCGACGAATGCCATCGTGGTAGCGCCTCGGAAGACAGCGCCTGGCGTGAGATTCTGGATTATTTTGAATCGGCTACCCATATTGGCCTGACCGCCACACCCAAGGAAACCGAAACTATCTCCAGTACCGAATACTTTGGCGACCCCATCTACACCTATTCCCTCAAACAAGGCATACAGGATGGCTTTCTTGCGCCTTATAAAGTGCTGCGTGTCGGCCTCAATGTCGATCTGGAAGGCTGGCGGCCCGAGACGGGAAAAACCGACAAAAGTGGCCAATTGATAGATGATCGCATCTACAACCGCAAGGATTACGACAAAAGCTTGGTGATTGACGAGCGCACCGCAGCGGTGGCTAACAAGATTACCGAATACCTGACCAAGACCAACCGCTGCGACAAAACCATTGTTTTCTGCATGGATATCGACCATGCCCAGCGTATGCGTACCGCGTTGGTCAATGCCAACAGCGACCTGATGGCGCAGAACCCCAAGTACATCATGCAGATCACCGGCGACAACGAGGAAGGTAAACGCGAGTTGGATAATTTCATCAATCCGGAAGAGCGCTACCCGGTCATTGCCACTACCTCCAAGCTGATGACCACCGGTGTCGATGCACAAACCTGTAAGTTGATCGTGCTCGACAGCAATATCGGCTCCATGACCGAGTTCAAGCAGATCATCGGGCGCGGTACTCGCATCAACGAAGCGTTCGGCAAAACTTTCTTTACCATCCTCGATTTTCGCAATGTAACCGACCTGTTTGCTGATCCGGATTTCGACGGTGATCCGGTACGTGTCAAGGAGCTTGGCCAGGAGGAGGAACTCGAAACGCCAGAAGAAGAACTGGGTGAAGGCAAAACCATCACCGGCGAAGAAGGCGAGGAAATTGTTTTTACCGCCTATGAAGAAACACCTGAAATCATCAACGGTGGCAAGATCATCAGCGAGCCACAGCAGAAAATCTATGTCAATGGCGTCAATGTTGCCGTGCTCAACGAGCGTATTCAATATATGGATGGTAACGGTAAGCTGATTACCGGCAGCCTGAAGGATTACACCCGCCAGAAAGTACGCGAGCAATACCAGTCGCTGGATGCTTTTCTCAGCAAATGGCACAGTGCCGATAAAAAGCAGGCGATCATTGACGAGCTGACCGAGCAGGGCATCGTGCTGGAAAACCTCAAGGAAGCCATCGGCAAGGAGATGGACATTTTCGACATGATCTGCCACACCGCTTTCGACCAGCCGCCGTTCACCCGCGCCGAACGCGCCAAGCAGGTGAAAAAACGCGATGTGTTTACCCAATACGGCGAGCAGGCGCGTAAAGTTCTTGATGCCCTGCTGGATAAATACGCCGATGAAGGTATCGAGAACATCGAAGACATCAAAGTGCTCAAGGTCAACCCTTTCGACCAGTTCGGCACCCCAACAGAAATCATCCAATTATTTGGCGGCAAGCCACAATACCTGCAAGCCTTAACCCAACTGGAACAAGCCTTGTATCAAGTAGCTTGACGCATTAATCAGAGAACAACAGCAAGAGAACAGTAACGAAACATGGCAAACGTATCAGGCATCGTAAAATCCGCCCGCAACATCATGCGGCAGGACACCGGCACCGGCAGCGACGAGCTGCGTATTCTGCAATTGGGCTGGATGTTGTTTCTGAAAATTTTCAGCGACAAGGACAAAGAGCTGGAGCTGATGGACGACAACTACACCTCACCCATTCCCGCCGAACTGCACTGGGACCAATGGGCGGGCGATGACGAAGGCATGACCGGCGACGCGTTGTTGCAGTTTGTGGATAGAACATTATTTCCCACCCTTTCCAATATCGACCTGTCCGCCGCTAACCGTCGTGCGGTGTTGGTGCATGAGGTGTTTGCCAACAATTACAACTACATGAAATCCGGTATTCACCTGCGCCAGGTGATCAACAAGCTGAACGAAATCGATTTCAACAACAGCAAAGACCTACACCTGTTCGGCCAGATTTACGAAACCTTTTTGAGCGAGCTGCAAAGTGCAGGTACTTTGGGCGAGTTCTACACGCCGCGTGCCATCACCCAATTCATGGCCGAGATGGTCAACCCCGTACAGGGTGAAGCCGTGCTCGATCCGGCCTGCGGTACCGGCGGCTTTTTAACCGCAGTGATCGAACACCTGAAAGCCACGGCCAGCAGCGTGGTCGAGCGTGAGGCCATTGGCCTCAATGTGCGCGGCTGGGAATACAAACCGCTGCCCTATATGCTGGGCAATACCAACCTGATCCTGCACGACATCCTTACCCCAAACATTCTGTTTGGCGACTCGCTGCAACGCCCTTTGAGTGAATACAGCCGCAAAGACCGGGTGGATGTGATTATCGCCAACCCGCCTTTTGGTGGCGTGGTCTCCAACAACAACGAAAACAACTTCCCGCAAACCTTTCGCACCAAGGAATCGGCAGACCTGTTTCTGATTCTGATGATCCACCTGCTCGAAGATGGTGGCCGCGCCGCCATTGTGTTGCCCGATGGCTCGCTCACTGGCGATGGCGTGAAGCAGCGCATTCGCCAGAAACTGCTGGAAGACTGCAACCTGCACACCATCGTGCGCCTGCCCAATTCCGTGTTTCAGCCCTATGCCTCGGTGGCGACCAACCTGCTGTTTTTCACCAAAGGCGAGCCGACCAGAAACATCTGGTATTACGAACACAAGCTGCCGGAAGGCTACAAGGCGTACTCTAAAACTAAGCCAATCCAGTTGGTCGAATTTGATTCGTTAAAACAGTGGTGGCATTCAAACAAAGGGAAGCGCGAAGCCAGCGAACAAGCCTGGCAAGTGGACATCGACACCGTCAAAGCCAACGGCTACAACCTCGACATTAAAAATCCGCGTCGCATCGAAGAGGAAAAACAGCACAGCAGCGCAGAACTGCTCGATTTGCTGCACCAGAGCTTTGCCAAGGGTGATCAGTTGCTGGAACAACTGCGCAAGGCGTTGCGTTGATGAAGCCGCTCTCAAGCCTCCATATCGATATTCGGCACATTCTTGAACAGGCCAGAAGCCGTACCCGCAGTGCCATCAACAGCGCGATGGTTGAAGCCTATTGGCTCATCGGCAAACGTATTGTCGAGGAAGAACAACAAGGTGAAAGCCGCGCCCAATACGGCAAAAGAACGCTGGAAACCCTCTCCGCTGAGCTAAGCCAGGAGTTCGGAACAGGGTTTTCCTATGCCAACCTGCGCAATTTCCGCCAGTTCTACCTGACGTACCCCGACCAGCAGATTTGCTACACACTGTGTAGCAAATTGAGCTGGAGCCATAATCGGCTGATCATGCGCGTGGATGACCCCGCAGCACGCAACTATTACCTGCAAGCCTGTGCCAGCGAGCAATGGAGTGTGCGGCAACTGGAGCGCAGTGTTAAAACCCATGACTATCGCCGCCTGCTTTCCTCACAATCAGACAAGTTCCCTCAAGCCAAAGAGCCGCAGCCGGTAGGCTCGGAACTGGCCAGAGACTTCATTAAAGACCCCTATGTCCTGGAGTTTCTGCAACTGCCGGAACAGGCGCGTATTAAGGAAGCCCAATTGGAGCAGGCGATTATTCAGGAGCTGCAAAACTTTCTGCTGGAACTGGGCCGGGGCTTCTCTTTCGTAGCCCGGCAAATGCGCATCAGCACCGAGACCAGTCATTTTTATCTGGATCTGGTTTTCTACAATTACCTGCTCAAGTGCTTTGTGATTATTGACTTGAAAACCGGAAAACTGAGCCATCAGGATATTGGGCAAATGGATATGTATGTACGCATGTTCGATGACCTGAAACGGGGAAAAGACGACAACCCCACCATCGGCATTATCTTGTGTGAAGACAAGGACGAAACCATCGTCCGCTATTCCGTGCTACAGGAAAACCAGCAATTGTTTGCCTCCAAATACAAGCGCATCTTGCCTACGGAAGCAGAGCTAAGCGCAGAGCTGGAGCGCGAGCGTCGTTTGTTCGAGGAGAAAAATAATGGGTTGTGATCAGTTGCTGGAGCAATTGCGGAAGGAGTTGGTGTAGTGGCAACGTGGAAAAAAATAAAAATTGGTGATTTTCTTTTTGAGCGCGAGGGGCGTTACAAGCCTGACTCGCTGGAAATTGCAGGGTTTCAACGAATAGACAAGATTGACTTCTCCGGGAATTTCCATATCGCGAACAAGCCCAGCAAAACAGACATGATTTTGATTAAGCCGGGCGATTTGGCCATTTCTGGTATCAATGTCGCTAAGGGCGCGTTAGGAATATATCACGGCCAGGAAGATGTCACCGCGACCATTCACTATTCGTCATATACCTTTGATGAAAACAAGGTCAGCGTTGAATACTTCAAACGATTCCTGAAGTCACCGGCCTTTATTCAGTTGTTGAAAGAGCAAGTAAAGGGCGGCATAAAGACAGAGATTAAGCCCAAGCATCTATTGCCCCTGGAAATCCTACTGCCAGATAAGAAGGAACAGTTAGCTATTCTCAACCGGTTTCAACGCATTGAAAATGAAGATGCTGATCTGAAATCCGAACTCATCCACCAACAAACCCTGCTGAAAAAACTGCGCCAGCAGATTTTGCAGGAAGCTATTGAAGGCAGGCTCACCGCCGACTGGCGCGCTCAAAACCCTGATGTGGAACCGGCCAGCGAATTGCTTAAACGTATCGCTGCTGAAAAAACGCAATTGGTCAAAGACAAGAAAATAAAAGCGCAAAAACCGCTGCCACCGATTGCCGACAAGGAAAAACCGTTTGAGCTGCCGCAGGGGTGGGAGTGGTGTCGGGCCGGAGCATTGCTGAATAGTTTCTCAACTGGCCCATTTGGGAGCATACTGCATAAGTCTGATTATGTATCTAATGGAATTCCGCTCGTAAATCCTGCAAACATTGTAAATGGCCGAATACTTCCTAGCGCAAAAATGATGATTGATGAGAAAACTAGGCAGCGTCTTTCGAGGTATATCTTGCAGGCAGGAGATATGGTTGTTGCTAGACGAGGCGATCTTTCCAAATGTGCTGTAGTAAGTTCCCGTGAGAGTGGGTGGTTATGTGGAACAGGTTCTTTCTTTCTTCAGCTATCTGGTTTTATTCATTCCGATTATTTTCTGAAAGTTTATCGTTCCTCATTTTTTCAAAGAGCTATTGTAGATAATTCCATAGGTCAAACTATGGCCAATCTGAATCAGAAAATATTGAATCACGCTGTAATTCCTATTCCCTCTCTAAAAGAGCAACAAGCTATCGTCACCAAAGTCGAAAAACTGCTCACCCTCTGCGACCAACTGGAAACCCAGATCACCCAAAACCAAGCCCACGCCGAGCAACTGATGCAGGCGGTATTAAAAGAAGCTTTTTCTCAGAATAAAGCTGAGACGCAAAAAATAAGTACAGTTGTTCCTTTTAAACCCAAAGGAAGTGATTATTACAAGCGTACCTTGTTGGCAGCGGAAATTGTCTATCAATTGCATAATGAGCCAACATTAGGCCATCTAAAATTACAGAAGCTGATTTATCTGTGCCAAAAATCTGAAAATATGCAATTGCCAGTAAACTTTCTGCAACAGGCTGCTGGTCCTTATGATCCTCAAATGGCCCGGTCTCTGGATAAGCAGCTTTATGATAAAAGTTGGTTTCAGTATTGCCGAGATGAGGTACCAAAATATAAACCGTTGCAAAAAGCAGGGGAGCATAAGTTAGATTTCCAGAAATATTTTTTTGCCAATCAAGTAAGCATTCAGACCATCATCGATTTATTCCGAAAGGCAAAATCGGACCAGATGGAAATTGTCGCCACACTCTATGCTTGTTGGGAAAAAATTATTGAAAGTAAAGAACCGTTCTCAAATGAACTGTTAATACAGATGTTTTATGCATGGTCGGAAGAAAAAAGTAAATTCCCGGAGGAGCAGTTGACAAAGGCTGTTGCATGGATGCAAGAAAAGAATATTGTTCCTGATGTTAATCGGAAGCGTAATTAGCAATGCTTAACAAGCTCGCCAAACTGGCGCTCGTCTCCACTGCATTGGCACCCATCTGCCTGACGCTGTGGTTTGTCGAGATCAGCGACGCCTGGCAAAGCGATGTGCCGTGGTCGGAAAATCTGGCTGCCCACTGGCTGACTGGCAGCGGTTATCTGCTGACAGCGCTGGTATTAAGCGGCCTGTGCTTTGGTCTGGTGTGGTTGTCCGCCTCGCGCCACGGGCTGGAGCGTCTGCCAGTTAAGATTAAATCGGTGAAAACCGTGGACAAGGAAATCGTCGGCTTTCTGCTGGTCTACCTGCTGCCGCTGATCAACCAGAGCCAGAGCACCATCAGCCTGCCGGTGTTGGTGTTCGTGGCGGTGATTTTCTTCTTGATCGTCTATAACTCCCACGCCTACCACTTCAACCCCTTGCTGGGATTTTTCGGCTACCACTTCTTTGAAGTGACCATTGAGGGCGACATCACCTATGTGCTGATCACCCGCCAGAATATTACCGACTGCAAGGCCGTCTCGCAGGTGGTGCAACTAACCGAATACATGATCCTGGATGCCAGCCATGCCTAATATCAATAATTCTTCCAACCTGTTTGCTTTGGTCGATGACCAGGACACGCCCATTCGCCGCATACCGTTGACAGCGGCACTAAATGCCGAGCTGGCCCAACTTTTCGCCGAACAGGAGACGGCACTGCTGGGTGACAGGCAGCCCATTGCCTTCACCGGCAGCTATAACGTGGACGAGGGCGAGATCTTCACCCTTGACGATTACCCACTACCGCCCGCCATCGGCCAGGCCATCGGCAACCCGCTGACCTGCCCAGTGCTCAACCTCAGCACCGAAACACGCCGAATCAAAGCGTTGTTTATTGGCAACTGGACAGCCGCCAATAAAACCGTCAATTTTCAAGTCTTTGATGCCGGTAAACTGCTCAAGCGCGGTTTTACCCTGATCGGCAGTGGCGATACCTACAGGAAACTGGAAGAGCCGGGGCTGATGCTCCAAGACAAACTTACCGCCCATTTTCACAATAGCACCCTGTATTTCAGCTCCTACCGCAACACCAAACGCTTTCTGGATCTGGCCGACTACTACCGCGAAGCCACCGACACCGATCTCGACGATTTCGCCGACACCGACCTCTTTGCCTTTGAAAACCAAGCAAGCTTCAAGGAGCAGGCCGACTCCATTATCCGCAAGAAAATTGCCCTGTTGCAGAAAAATGAAGTGCTGAAGGACATTACCGTCACCGATATCCAAACCGTCGCCAACAACTTCAATGCCGAACTGCCGAAAGAACACCACATCAGCATTGTCGTCAACGATGACGGCAAACTGGTCATCCCCGAAGACAAAAAACAACTGAAAGAACTCATTCGTTTTCTGGATGAAGATTACGTCACCGCGCCACTAACCAAACGTAAATGTCTGACTAATTCCAAACAATATCTGTGAAGTGAATGAACAAGAGATCATACTTGCGCAAGAATTATTCAGGATAGAAGATATTAGGACTCAATCCGCCGATGCATTGTGTTTTAGCCTTCCGGTTAGTGTGGAAGAGTGTGTACAAGCTGTGCTTTTGGGTTTGTCCGCCAGTCAGTTGTTGAAGCGCATGAATTTCGGGTGTTTTATGCGTCAGCACATAAACATTTTCCGCCTGCATCGGCTAAAGCGGACAGCTTCACCGGGTAAGTTTCTTCAAATAGAATCGATGGACATTTCTGACGAGGCTTAAAGCATGAAAAGAATGATGCGCTTGACCCGGATTTTACCGGTATGTTTGTTTTTCTGGTTATCCGTCAGCGCTGCTATTGCGCAGCAGTTTGACCATACGCACAGGCTCTGGGACACGCTGTTGCATGAACATGTTGTGATGATTAATCAGGGGCGGGCGAGTCAGGTTGATTATGCCGCCTTTTTGCAGGACCGTCCGGTGTTACAGCGTTATCTGGCGCAGTTGTCGTCTGTGAATGAAGCCACATTCGCGAGCTGGAGCAAGCCGGAGCAGTTGGCGTTTTTGATTAATGCGTACAATGCGTTTATCGTCGAGCTGATTCTGACGCGTTATCCGAAACTTGATTCGATCAAGGATCTGGGCTCGTTTTTGCGCACTCCCTGGAAGCGGGAATTCGTGCCGTTGTTTGGCATAACGCATTCGCTGGACGATGTTGCGCATGGCATGATCCGGAACCCCGGCGAGCACAATGAGCCGCGCATTCATTTCGCGCTGAACTGTGCATCGGCCGGTTGTCCGGGATTATTGAACGAAGCTTTTGTCGGCGAGAGATTGGAACAGCAGCTGGAAGCCGTTACCTTGGCTTTTCTGGAAGACCGCACGCGCAATCGTTTTAATGCGTCGACTGGTTATCTGGAAATATCGGAAATATTTGACCGGCATACCGAGGATTTTGAAAGGGGATGGGGCGGCTGGCATTCGTTGAATCATTTTCTGGTGCATTATGCGGGTAGTCTGGTGGACAATGAGCAGGATAAAATGGTGATTGCCACGGGTAATTTCCGCGTGCGCTTTCTGGATTTCGACTGGAAGCTGAACAGGAAGAAATAAACCTGTTCAGCGCAGGTGGTCATTCCCGCAGTAATCGTCAGGCTGAATGTGTCATCAGTTTTGTCATGACCGGAATTATTTTTTTATCATAAGGTGTTGCACGATAATGATGTTTGAATTTATGAAATGTTTTAACCGGCACTTTGTTGCACGATATGCTGTCATTCCGCTGCTTGTTCTGCCAAACGGGGTTTTAGCGGATGCGCCTTGTATGTCGCAGGAAGATACGCAGATGCCCTGTGCGCACGAATTACCGGGAGACGCGATTGATCAGCTTAAGATTGACGCTGGTTTCGGGTGGGGGATTTTTAGCGGCAGTATCTACAATGGTAACCATGATCATACGATTACCCGGCTGGTGGTCAGTATGGAACCGATTCATGACCATCATCACATGGAAATGATGGGTGATCACCATGCGATGTCACATGAAGCCAAGGTTCACGAAATTAAAATCAATCTGCCGCCGTTGACCAAAGGCGCACTCTCCATGGCGTTGCCGGCGGAAGATGCAGCTATACATGACTTTAAGTGGGAAGTTATCAAAGCCTATGGCTATGCGGTAGAGCACAGGTAGTTCGCT
Organism: uncultured Nitrosomonas sp.; assembly: GCA_964464365.1. Lineage (GTDB taxonomy): Bacteria > Pseudomonadota > Gammaproteobacteria > Burkholderiales > Nitrosomonadaceae > Nitrosomonas. The sequence goes on from CAYXFV010000029.1 coordinate 29,042, forward strand.
TTTTACTCGGCGCAGGCGCCTCGCCCTACGGGCCAGCCTTACGGCTGTTCGCTACGCTTTGCTTGCGTCGTTCAATTTTGCCTTACACTGCATCCCTTGATCGAGATCATGAACAGATTCTAAGAGAACCTGCACTACTGACTATGAAGATTAGCGAAACGACTTGTAGTTAAAAGATGGAGTTATTGCTAATCATGCTCTTTCCCTTGATTGTATTGAATATCAATGCTCTGGTACCTAATTTTCTATTAATGATGTTGGTGATGATCGGAGTAAGCTTCAGTTTCTGTGGGTAGCTCGGTCGTTCCGATTTGATAGGCAGCATGGCAGGTGACACAATACTGCATGGCGGTGCTTAATTGAGTCAGGGTATGTCTGGAATTTTTCAAAGTTTCTGCATCGGTTGCAATCTGGTCAAAACTTTGGTGCATGGACGTGCCAAGTTGCATGAAATCCTTCGGTAAGATGGAATGTAAACGATTCTCTCCCTGATGTGTCCTTTCCATGCCTAGCATGCGTGCGTGGCGAGCGACTGCCATCATATCCTCTTCCGAAAGCGCCTGGAGTATCTGCTGCGTGCCATGCAGCATGGCACGCATCCCGGTGAGCATGTGATTGCGCTGCATTTCGTTGAGTACGAGTATTTTGCGTTCATCAATATCTTTGGCCATGGCCGCAGTCACACTCAGGCACAATATAAATATATAAATTTTTTTCATTGGGATATCTCTCCTTCAAGCTTGATAAATGAATACGAACAATAAAATTTTTGGCTGGTTTTGAGTGGAATCAATATCAACACATGCGAACATTCGCTCCGATAATTAATAATTCTGCGGCAGTATTGCAATCAGCTGTTGATGGGCATGGGATCGTGCTTGCCCGTAGTGTAATGGCTCGGGATGATCTCACAGCAGGGCGACTGGTTCGGCTTTTCCCCGAGATTAAGCATCCTTCCCCGTTAGCCTATTTTATTGTGTATAGAACCGAATCAAAGTGTCAGCTTTCCGTGATTGGCTTATAGCTGAGGTATCAGTCGATCAAAATATGAAACGATAAAATTGTTTTGCCGTTTTTTCCCTGAAAAATTCAGCTCATTTATGTTCACAAATTTTTCTGCAGAGATTGGGTTCCGGAACGAGCGCCAGTCGGACGTTGAACATTTTCAACGCCGACGACTGGATAACTTTTAATGCAGTTATAAATCGAGGTAACAAAATATCAATAACTCCAGGTTCGTCCTAGTGGCCGTGACCGCACCCGCATCCCGGTCCGTGCTGATGTGTGCCCGGTTCCTGTCCGGGTTGCAGTGCGCGTATTGCCTGGTTGCGCCCGTATGCCATATGGCCATGAACTGCGGGCGCGGACAGAATCAGCTTGGTAAGCGTGCCATTGCATTGTGGGCAGCTGGGTGTCTGTGTATTCATCGAATGCCGTACCTCTAACCGCAAGTTGCATGGCGTGCATTCGTAATCATAAATCGGCATTTCTTACCCCTTCTGTTTGTTCAGCCGGAAATCATTCCCATCGTGCCGGTTGTCTGTTTTTGATACCGAATGGAATTGAGGTAACGTCGGTTCCTGCGCGTTTTTCAACATCCAGTGTCGGTGCTCTCAGCCGGCGTGTCTCAACTTCCCAGATCCAGCCGCTGATTATCGTATCTTTGGGTATGAGCGGATGGTTCCTGAAAGCTTCAACGGTCTTCATGCAGGTTACGTCCACATCATCCATCATGCCGATCCATTTGGCGAATGCACCTTTTTCCAGCTTCAATTCGGGCAAAGTGGGATCCAAAGTAACATTGTCAGGATCAATGCCCTTGTCGCGGAAGTGTTTCTCCAGATCTTGCGCGTTTGCCGACAGCATGCCGCACTGTGTATGCTGAACAATAACGATTTCTTTCGTACCGAAGAAATTACACGTCAGCATGGCGGAGCGTATCGCGTCGTCGGTTACAATTCCGCCCGCATTCCGGAAACAATGCGCGTCCCCTCCACCCGCAGGTGTATCCACATGAATGCCCAGTGCTTCATCGACCGGCAGGCGTTCATCCATGCAGGCAAGGACCCACAACTTGAGGTTGTTCGCTCCGCCGGGTCCATGGCGTCGGCGTTTTGACCAGTGGTCATAGGCTTCAGTATTTGCAATCAGTTTCTCTTTAAGTGTCATCATTTTCCTCCTTGGTGAATTTTACGAACCGCGTAACGTTTTAAAGTAACGCGCCGTATTAAAAATAAAGCAAATCCTGTGCCAGAAATGGATTCACTATAAAAACAACAAGTTGAGAATGTTGTTGCAGCATTGGTATGTACTAATACTTCTTGCCGGATTACTGTTTGTTGGAAAATAACGCTTTTAATCAGAATGATGTGAGAATAGAAATAACTGTTCTTATAGGAAGCAGGATTTCATACGAAGGAAATCAGCCATTTTTGTATATTCGTAGGATTCCAGGTGATGCCATAGAAGAGTGCATTGCCATGTTAAAGCCGAGTTCAAAATGCGCACATGCTTCAAGTATGCTGCGCTTTGCTTGCATCGTTCAATTTTGTCTTGCATCGGCTGCCTCGAACATATTTCTCAACAACTTGCTAAGGGGGAAACCGAAATGCGTTCGGATCAATTTGATGCTGTGTCAATTTCTGATGGACTGCACGCGGCGTGATGCGGAGGGCTTGGGCGACTTTTTTTATATTTCCCCGGGAGCGGGCAAGCAACTCTTTGAGTATGGCTTCTTCCACTTCATCTGCCGCCTTCTTCTTGGCTTCTTTTAGCGTGCAGGATATATCATGGACTGATGACGGAGGGGGAACAAGCCGTGCCTGCTCGGGTTTTCCAGGCAACGCTATCTGCTCCAGCACTTGCCCGGAAGCAAATAAAAACGAGCGCTCCAGAATGTTTTCCAGCTCTCTGACATTACCAGGCCAGTCATAGCGCGTAAGTTGTGCCAAAGCGTGACTGCTCAGTTTATGCGGATGCCTGCGGTATTTTCCGGAGAGCCTGGTTAAAATGGAAGTAGCCAAGGGCGGGATGTCTTCAGGCCGTTCACGCAGTGGAGGAAGATGGATCGGCACCACATTGAGACGATAGTAAAGATCGCGGCGGAAATCACCCTGGGCGATAAGCTGATCGAGCTGACCGCTCGCAGCGGCAATAATCCTGATATCGACGGATAAACTCTGCCGACCGCCTACACGCTCAAATTCATTTTCCTGCAGTACGCGCAGTAGCCGTGCCTGGCTTAGAAGCGGGAGTGAATCAATTTCATCCAGAAACAGCGTGCCTTTGTCCGCACGCTCGAAAAAGCCCTGGTGCACTTCGTAGGCGCCGGTGAAAGCACCGCGCTCGTGTCCGAACAGAACGCTTTCAACCAGATTTTCCGGAATAGCGCCGCAGTTTACCGCAAGGAATTTGTTGTTCCAGCGTTCACTCATCGCGTGGATGGCACGCGCGATGATTTCCTTACCTACACCTGTTTCACCGGTAATTAATACATTCGCAGTTGTCGGCGCGACAATCTCAACGGTTTCCAGCGCCTGGCGCATGCCTATTGATTGAGCTACGATATGTGGCCTTTCTGCGGCATGCGGTTGATTTGATTTGGCGCCGAACCAGGCCTTGTTCAGTTGTTTTTCCAGACGGGCACTGACTTCTGCGTAAGCGGACTTGCCGACGACAACTTCGCCTTTCTTGCGGTATTCGTCACCGCCGGGATATTGGCTTGCCTGATTCGGATCAGTATGGATGCAGACTTCGCACATGCCGTCCCCGACGGCAATACGCTTGTCGAGAATGACTTTTGCATAACCGAAATTGTGAGCCGCAATTCCACCGAATACGCTCGAAGTCATCTGGCATAACTCCGGCGCATGCTTGACCGCCTCGCCGAAGGGGCAACGGGTATTGATCACGCGTACTGTCCCTGGTTCGCTGGAAGCCGGGGAAAAGCAGCCGCCTATTTTATTCTTGATTTCAACAATCAGATCGCGGTACTGAGCATGATCCAGGGGTCCTGTGAGGTCATGTTCTTCACGGTAGGCTGTCTCGAAGCAACTGCCTGCGTTCAATCCCAATTGCTCAATTTTGTTTACCGGCGCATTGTTTTTATCAGACTCATATAGCTCGCTTAATTCGAGGCTCTGTGTTACAAATGTCTGCAGAAAATTGATTGGATTAAGCCGTGAAAAAGGCTGGCTGGACATAGGTACTCCTATCGATGAGGTCATCCTGACAGTAATGAGAGATTATGCTATCTCTCCTGCATCATTATTTCCACCGCAATAGGGCAATATTAGAATAACCTGAGTTCGGGATAAGAAAAGAAGAGGTGGACGTCTGCCTTTTTGCGT
>CAYXFV010000030.1:0-33097 GCA_964464365.1 uncultured Nitrosomonas sp.
ATGGTGGCTGTAGCTCAGTTGGTAGAGTCCCGGATTGTGATTCCGGTTGTCGTGGGTTCGAGTCCCATCAGCCACCCCATATCGGCTTTTCCAGCCATATCCTTTAATTGATGCAGCGCCTCGCATCAGATAAATCAATGCTGTATTTAAATGTCTTTTCAGGTTCTCAAAAGGTTGAGACCATAATCTTGCACATATCGGCCTACCGCTGACGCAAAAAAGACAATCCCTGTTAAGGATTACTGGCTATTGTTCCAATGTACTCTATTTTTACTTTGGTCAATCCCTGTTTATCCAGACCGATCTTTTTTGCCGCGCCATGCGAAAGATCAATTAATCTGTCTTTTCTGAAAGGTCCGCGATCGTTAACGATCACATGCACCGACCGGCCATTATGCAAATTGGTAACTTTTACTTTAGTCGGTAACGGCAATGTTTTATGCGCTGCTGTCAAACCTTGCGGATTAAAGCGCGTTCCCATCGCCGTTCGATTGCCAGATTCGGAGCCGTACCACGAAGCAATTCCTGTTTCGCTATAACCCACCGCTGTACGCATCGGGTAATAGGTTTTGCCTTTAACGGTATAGGCTTTATTATAGGGTGCGTTTACATTGGGATGCGCACTGGCGCCCGGCGCCCGGGAGGTTGTAGAGCACCCTGAAAACAAGATGGCAATGAATACAGTGAACGCGACAAGAATCGGAATTCTACGATTCCATTCTAAGGTTGACTTGGCTGACACCACCGGATTTGACTGTAATCGGGCATGACTTTGCATGATAATAAAGGGATTCTTTTCTACCATAACATTCTATCCCATTGTTAGCATTGAGATTCTGTATTTCGTTTTTTACTACAGATGCCATAGTCCGATCAAGCGATTTCTTTAAGCTGCCGCTCTCCCCTTCAATGGCCAGATGCATTCTGCGAGGACAGCATGGTGTATTTTCGATGCATGCCTACCACCTGCTCTCTTAGCTGATTGAGATCCTGATTATTGGTGATAATATCGTCAGCGCGCTCCAGACGCTGTTTTCGGTCAACCTGTGCAGCCATGACTGCTTTGACTTCTTCCGCACTGAGATGGTTGCGCACCATCGTGCGCGCAATCTGCAGGTGCTCATCACAATCAATTACCAGGATACGATGAATCAGGTGACCATAGTCATTTGTTTCAAAAAGCAATGGAATGGCCACGATGGCATACGATGATTTGCACTGTTGAATACGCTTTGCTGTTGCTTCCAGTATCAGCGGATGAAGCAGCTTTTCAAGTTTGATGCGCCAATGGCTGTCCGTAAAAACCAGCTTGCGCATCTTCATCCTATCAAGCGCACCATCAGCAGTAATATATGCATCGCCAAACAGACTGCGAATCGCCGGTATTGCCGTGCCATTATGCTGCGTCAATTCATGCGCTATCTGATCCGTATCTATTACATCAATACCAAGCTCACTAAAAACTTTACAGGCGCTTGATTTCCCGCAACCTATACCGCCTGTCAAACCGATAATCAAAGCCGCCATAACGCTCGCAGAAGGCTAAAACAAACCGAAGTAAGTATGTATAATGCTTTGCCCCCAGAACAATGCAATCAGCGCCCCGCCTGCAAGATACGGCCCAAAGGGAATCATGACGTTTTTATTGAGCTTGGAAGCAATGATCAGCCCTATGCCGACAATTCCACCAACCAGCGATGACAGCAATATCACCAGCGGCAAAATAGTCCACCCAAGCCATGCGCCAATTGCAGCTAATAATTTGAAATCACCATAACCCATGCCTTCTTTCCCGGTAACCAGTTTAAAAATCCAATAAATCAACCATAAGGACAGGTAACCGGCGGCCGCACCAATAACTGAAGAATGCAGATCGGTAAAACCATTGTGCATATTAACGAGTATCCCGAACCACATCAGCGGTAACGTTATGCCATCGGGTAACAATTGCGTATCAATATCAATGGTTGCCAGCGCGATAAGCGCCCAGACAAAAATAAGCGCAGCCATCAACAGCCAGCCAAATCCGAAATGCCAGGCAACAAAACCGCTCAGCATGGCTGTAAATGCTTCTATAAACGGATAGCGGATTGAAATCCGGGTATGGCACTCTGAACAGCGCCCTCTGAGAAAAAGATAACTGAGGATCGGAACATTTTCCCAGAAAGTAATGCGATGCTGACAGTTGGGACATTCCGAACCTGGCGTGGCAATATTAAAAACAGACAATACCTCAACCGGCTCTCCATGCAATTCAGCACATTGCTGACGCCAGCCTCGCTCTATCATTTTAGGCAAACGATAAATCACTACGTTAAGAAAACTGCCGACCATCAAACCGACGACGGTAACAACAGTGGTCAGAAAGGTGGTTGATTCCTGCATTTGAGCAAGTATGAGCATAATAATTTTGATTCTGGATTAGGAAAAATAGGCGTCAATTTTATTCGAACGATCTGTTTCCAAAAAATTGGGACACCGGCATACGCGTAAAAGAAAGTTTGTCATTTACTGTTCGCAGCATTTTAACCGACAGCCATACCCATCTTAAATATAGGGAGATACATGGCAACGACCATGCCACCAATGAGCGTACCGAGCACAACCATGATCAAAGGTTCCATCAAACTGGAAAGCGCTTCTACCGCATCATCAACCTCCGCCTCGAAGAAATCTGCGATTTTGCTCAACATCGCGTCCAAGGAACCCGCTTCCTCACCGATGGCAACCATTTGTATCACCATATTTGGAAATAATTCGGTATTGGCCATTGACGACGTCAATGTATTACCAATACTCACATCGAGCTGAATTTTCTTAGTCGCCTCATAATAAACATAATTACCACACGCACCCGCAACAGAATCCAGCGCTTCGACAAGCGGTACACCGGCAGCAAACATGGTAGATAATGTTCTCGACCAGCGCGCTATGGTCGCCTTTCTGATCACTTCACCAAAGATAGGCAATCTCAACATCATTCTGTCCATGATATGTTGTAGATTCACAGAACGTTTCCAAGTATATAGAAAAGCATAAATGCTGCCGCCTAAACATCCGAATATCGCCCACCAATAATCAACGAAGAAATCCGAAATCGTCATGATGAAAAGTGTGGGCGCAGGCAAATCAGCACCGAAATTGTCAAACAAATCCTTAAATGAGGGGATGACAAAAATCATCATGACCGCAGTGATGACAAATGCCACCACCATAATTGACAGCGGATAAAACAGCGCCGATTTGATTTTTCCCTTAATCGCCTGGATTTTTTCCTTGTAGGTCGCCAAACGATCAAGCAGCGTATCCAGAATACCCGCAGCCTCGCCCGCACCAACCAGGTTACAGAAAAGACTATCAAAATAAAGTGGATATTTACGGAATGCATCCGCCAGATTACTACCCGTTTCAACATCCGTTTTGATATCCATCAGCAATTTGCTCAATGCCCTGTTACTATGCCCTTTTCCGACAATATCAAAAGCCTGCAACAGCGGCACGCCCGATTTCATCATCGTTGCAAGCTGGCGGGTAAATAGCGTAATGTCCTTATCGGTAATCTTTCCACCGGATTGTTTGACCTCCTTTACCTTCGTCACTCGGATGCCTTGGCGACGCAGGGTTGAAGTAACAACAACCGATCCGGCTGCGCGCATTTCGCCTTTCACCTGTCTACCGGATTTGTCTTTCCCTTCCCATAAAAAACTGACTTCCTTATCGTCCTTTCCTTTCTTTTCCACACGTGCTGTAACAGCGCCCATAATAACTCCTTACAAATGGGGATAGATATTATTGAACAAAACCGTCCATTATCAGTTTTGATAAATTGCTTACATAAACGGCAGTCTGGTGTCGATTGCTTAGAACAAGAACGGCAGGTTTAAAAAAGGAAAGAGAATTGGAGGAAATGTTAAATCAATTTCAGAAGCCTAAAGTACAGCGGATACCTGGTCACCCAGAATTGTGATAATTAATTTGTTTTCAACTTCCTGATACTGCTTGTGCGTATTACGTGAAAGCGATGAAACATGCCAGGCTGGATTCTGGCGTAATGTACTGATAAGTTGTGTCCAGTCAGCCGGCAATTGTATTGCTTCAGGTGTTTCGACCTGCATGGTATCGCTGGCAGCATGACCTCTGTGTATCAGCTTTTCCAGCAATTGCTTTTGCCGCAAATATAATACCCGCAGCGTATTCTCATCGACACAAAGCCATTGGGTGCCGCGTATTTTTGCCTTGATTTCATTGCCATAACGTCTGAACGTAGACCAGCCGACGCCAGCCAGCGCACCTAATGCACTGGCCGCTCCCAAGCTCAGGCCACCGACCATCAGATCAATCCCGGCGCCCGCTGCCGCACCTTTTGCTGCTGCACTGCCGACGTCAAGCCCATACGCTTTTAAAATACCGGGCGCAAAAATATCCAGCTGCCAATGACCATCACTGACAGGAATTTTCTGAATCGCAACATCTTTTTCCGAGAAATTAAAAATAACCAGCAAATCATTGAGGCATTTCTGTTCTGCTTTGCGGACAAAATCGCGTATGCGATCCTCGCGCAACGATTCAGTTATATGACTATTATTCAAATCCCTGCTTTCACGGTAACAAGCCACGCAGACAATCAATTCAGCGATCCGCTTGGCACCGGACAAACAAAGCTGTTTCCAGACTTTAGCGCGATAATCGATCAGTAATTGCAGATTATCGTAATACTTTTCAACCAATACCTGAATTTTCTGGTACAGCCGCTTCTCCGCTTCGAAAGTAAACGCAACAGTATCAAACTCCAGTGTGGCATGAATATTGTATGTCGCCAGCCGCTCACGCCAGCGCGATAATTCCTGCTCATGGCCGGCAACAAAATTAAAAACCGGAATGATCGGCTTTGACGAACGCGTCAATATTTCCAGTTCGACACGATATTTCTCCAACAATGGTTCGCGGACATCGATAATGTAGAGCAGCACATCACTACGCAGAATCTGGCGAATCACTTTGGCTTCCTGCTCCAATGGATCATGCAGGGAAACATTGGCGACAAAATCTTCCAGAATTTTTACAGGCGGTGCTGATCGCAACTGAGCACCCGCAAATTTTAAATAGGCATGCAGTGCATGCGTATCCTCCAATCCCGGCGTATCGTGCAAATTAAGTATCGGTACATCACCGGCAGAAATAGTCGCCTGTTCAACGTGTCGCGTAGTGCCTGCGGCATCGGCAACTTCGCCGAACTCACTGCTGCGCAGCATGGTGCGAATCAGCGATGTTTTTCCGGTATTGGTATGTCCTACGACGGCGACATTGAGCAAAGCCTGTGAATCAGAAGATGATAAAGATTTGTCCATAACCTTTTAATGCGTAATTACATGCTCAACCGGAATCTTGCAGTTCTCCGCCAGCCTGAACCAGGCCATTTCGCGACTTTCAGCTACAGGCATCGGTGGATTCTTATTGAGCAGCAATAACCAGGGTTTACAGCGAGTAGCGGTCAGTAAATCACCGATCATGCGCTGCACACCGCGGTCCGGTAAACGATAAGCTGCGACAGCGATAACCAGCATACCTTCCAGTTTCTTAACATATTCGACGGCTTCCGCCATAGATTGCATGTCCGTGACATTGAACTGACAGGAAACTGTTTCAGGCCAGCATACTTGATCATCCAGCTCTATCCCTATGGCATACGCTCCGGATGGAAGTCGATACGTTTCTCGAGGTTGCGCTATTTCCGCAGGTTTCACACCTGCCTGCGGATCGGCATCGATAACTTTAGAAGCCGCCTTGCGGGCCATTAAACGTTGCCGCAATTCAATATAATAAGGCAGATACAAATCCAGCCGGAAACGCCGCTCAGACCATCTCAACATCGCGGTCGAGAAAGCAAGTACGATCAGTCGAGGCAGCAGTCCGTAAAACAACAGAACGCCGATCAAAAACTGTGCCCATGCTGCACGGGTTTCTGAATTTTGCATGCTTTCGCCCATTCTGCTGTCTAAAATCTGGCGGTCATCAGGCATTTTTAATCCGATTGACTCCAGTGGTCTGCCTAACAGTTCGGTCAATCTCGGCAAACTGGTTTCCGATAACAGTGTCGTACCCCATACAAAATTATATTGTTTCGCCATCATCAGCAAAATCAATAACATCATTCCCGCTGCGAGGTAAACCAGCCAGAACTGATGGGTTAATACACTGACACGCCATTTCCCGACAATGCCCGTTAAACAAACTTCCCACCAGACACGTGATGCCAGCGATTCATTTGTTCCGTTATCCTTTTTCCGGAAAGGCAGCCAACTGACCAGTTGCGCCACGACACCACTGCTCAGGTTCTGCAGTTTGAACGTCATGCCGATGAACCACAAGATCAACGACAGCAGATTGAACCCCAGCAATACCGCAAGCAGCCAATAAATATTCAATGTATGCAACTCGCTCACTGCGTTACCGGCAGCGAGTCCGCCAAGAATTGCAGCAACGACTAAACTGGCTCGGCCGGCATATTTGAATTGTTGAGGAGGTTTCGTGATAACTGCATCCAGATCATTATCATGGATCAACAAATCCGCACGCCGGGTCAATCGCTGTGTAAAATCAACGTACTTAAAATCCGCAACTGCATGATTATCCATATTTGCAACACTGGCGTAAGACAGCGCGTTAGCATTGATGGATTCAATTCTGCGCAATTGCTCAATGCGCACAAGGTCAGCAAATGAATTTTTTGTTGCAGCCATTGAAAGTCGATTCTTATGCGATGAAATGTTCTATGTGAATAAAAATAGAATCGATCATAAGAAACTTGAACAAAATTGACATAGGACACTCGAAGAAAATATGATAATTACATGCACGAGCACAATAAACAGCTTTTTTAATTGATTAACAACAGGAATTCCATGAAGCCGGTTGCAATTTTCCGACACCTACCTATTGAAGGCCCGGGCTATTTTGCCACATTTCTCGATAACAATCATATTCCTTGGCAATTGATAAAAATCGATGCAGGAGAAAACCCTCCCGATAGTATTAAACCATTTAGCGGACTGGTCTTTATGGGCGGCCCCATGAGCGTTAATGACGATCTACCCTGGATTGAGTCATCTATGAATCTCATTCGGCAAGCCATTGATCAAGAAATACCGGTACTGGGACACTGCCTGGGCGGTCAACTAATGGCAAAAGCGCTTGGCGGTTCTGTCACACAGAATCCAGTCAGAGAAATGGGATGGGGTAAAGTGAATGTCAGGAATAACCCGGTGGCACAAACCTGGTTTAATGATTTAACGGAATTTGAAACTTTCCACTGGCATGGTGAAACCTTCAGCCTTCCAGAAGGTGCAACCTGTATTCTCTCGAATGAGCATTGCGGAAATCAGGCTTTTGCCATGGGAATACATCTGGGTATGCAGTGCCATGTAGAAATGACGGAGCGTATGGTTAAAGACTGGTGCGACGTCAGTTATGAAGAGATGATACAGTTTAAGGAACCAACGGTTCAATCACCGTCGGAAATCGAAGCTAATTTGACCAGCAGAGTAGCGCACCTCAATGCCGTAGCAGAACATTTGTATACGCAATGGATTACTGCGCTAAAATAAGTCAGTATTTCTGCCGACTTACCAATATATAGATAAAAATGTAGATGAAAACAGTGTATTTTACAGTGTCTTAACAAATTCCAGTACTTCATCCACATGGCCGGGAACCTTGACGCCTCGCCATTCTCTTCTCAGGTTACCATCAGCATCAATTAAAAAGGTGCTGCGTTCTATACCACGAACCTGCTTGCCATACATATTTTTCATTCGAATTACATCAAACTGCTGGCAGACGGTTTCATCTTCATCACTCAAAAGATCGAATGGAAATTCCATTTTGGCCTTGAAATTCTCGTGCGATTTTATACTATCGCGTGAAATACCGACAATTACACAGTTTAAGCGTTCAAAAGCGGAATAATTATCCCGAAAATTCTCTCCTTCGGTGGTACAGCCAGGCGTATCATCCTTCGGATAAAAATATATCACGACGTGTTTACCACGCATTTGCGACAGGGAAAAAACCTTCTCTCCCGTCGCTGGCAGCTGAAAATCGATAACCGGCTTATTCATTTCTAACATGGCATGGACACAGAGTTATGGAATACGTGAATCAATCACAATAGCAACATTATTATTACCGATCTTGATGGGAGCGCTTAATCCATGCAGATCGCCACTTGCAGGCACTGCCTGACCCGACCTGGAAATACGCGCCTCTATCACCACGTTTGGAAAGCTGGACATCTTCATTGTCGGAGTCATTGCCATTTCATCGGTCAATGTAAACTCGGTTGGCAAGTCACTCGCTTTCAGTCGCAGAATAGCCAGTGGCATCTTAGGGCCGGTTTCAGCGCGGGCATAGATAAACAATGTATCATTCGGATTGACATTGGATGCAATAGCATCACTGATTGTTACAGTACCCGATATCGACAGTGATACAGGTTCTGCAGATGATGCAGCAGGTGAAGAATCCGCGGGTGGTTGTTGAGAAGATACCATGACACTGTTGCTACCTGAGCCCTCTCCGACAGTACCTGCCGCTTCAGTACCAGCAATCTGCGCTGGCTGAATACCTGCTTCCTTACCCATCAGACTTCTGGCATCCGCAATACTTTCTTTTACCGATTGCGCGAGTTGTGATTCAGCCGGTATAACTGCAAGCAATCTTTCCCAATACGCAGCTGCCTGATCAAAATCCTTTTTTTCATATTCAGCCGTACCGGCCAATGCTAACGCTTTTGGATATTCCGGATCCAATTTCAGCGCTTCATTAATCAAGTCGGTTGGTTTGCCTATTAAACTGCCATCGTTTGTCATGGCCAGCACATCAGCGTAATCACTGAGAATCTGAGGATCACCGGGCACCATTTCATTTAATCTGGCATATGTATTTGCAGCTTCATCATAGCGATTCATAATCGCGTATGTGCGCGCCAGCATGAACCATCCTTCAACATCTTCAGGATTATTGTTCAATCTTGCGATCAGGTTATCCAGCACAGACATGAAATTATCGTGCCCTGTCGGTGCGTCATTGCCACCACCAGGATGCTGCTGCATTTGTGTCGCGCTGGCCAGCTGAGCTTGCGGTAATAACCCGCGTGTATCGCCAATTTCGAGATACAGATAAACAGCCACCACTGGCAATGTCAACACGATTAATGTCGACACAGCGATATTCGCAAATTTTCCGTTTTTCTTAGTCACGGCAATTTCCTGATCAGGAATATCCTGCAACATACGCTGCTGCAATTCCTGTTTACTCTGATTATATTGTTCCTGTGTCAGGATATCGTTTTCAAGGTCTCTCTCAAGCTCTGCAAGTTGATCACGATAAACTGTCACATTTACAGCATCGCGTTCAATACGTTCTTCCTGCTCATTCCGGCTCTTTAAAAGCGTTGGAACAATAAAAAGAAGCGCCACTACGATCAGAACGCCAGAGATTATCCAGAATGCCGTCATATTTTTTTACCTTTATTTTCATCCGTTGAAACCTCAGATGATTTCTGATGGTTTTCGTTTATTGTTTTCTTTTGTGTCGTTGAATCTTCGCTTGCTTCTTGCTGTGACACAGGCATTCCGCCTTCTTTCGCATTAAGTAATGCGGTAATTTTTTTCTGATCGGCATCGGTTAAATTGACTTCCGCGATCTGAACACGCCTGCCCTTCAGGTATCGAATCAGAACAAAAAAACCAATCAAAAACATGATCAAAGGGCCGAACCATAGCAATACGGTTGTCGCCTTCATCGGTGGATTGTAGAGAACGAAATCTCCATACCGCTCAACCAGAAAATCTATAATTTCCGCATCGGTTTTATTTGCTTTAATTTGTTCGCGGATAATGCGGCGTATATCATTAGAAAACTCGGCTCGCGAGTCGGCGATCGATTCATTCTGACATACCAGACACCGGAGATCTTCCGTCAGTACAAGCATTCTTCTCTCAACCTCTGGATCCTCCGCTACAGGTATGGCTTCTTTATACGTCTCTTGAGACCATCCAGATACAGGCAATAATAGAAAAATGACAAGACATACTGGAATAATGGCGATCTTTCCAAGCGCATTATTTATAACGGCAAAATGCAATATCATTATGTTTGTTCCTGTAATTCCATGATCAATGGAATTATTTTATTTCTCAGCGAATCGACGGTAACAGGACCAATTTGCTTATGTCTTATGATCCCCTGCTTATCGATAACATAGGTTTCAGGTACGCCGTAAACACCATAATTAATACCGACAGTGCCATCAGGATCAACCAGGCTGGCAACATATGGATCGCCGTACAATCTCAGCCACTGCTTTGCAGTGTTGTTTTCATCCTTATAATTCAGGCCATAAACCGGAACTATCCCGGATTTAGCCAGCTGTACCAATAACGGATGCTCATCACGGCAGGCAACGCACCATGAAGCCCAAACATTCAATAACCATACCTTACCCAGATTTTCCCTGGATGAAAACACCTTGTCAGGCTCATGCAGGTTATACAACTCAAATTCCGGTGCGGGTTTATCAATCAAAGGTGATGGCACCTGACGCGGATTTAACGATAAACCGGCAAACAGAAATACAGCCAGTATCACAAAAGCAAACAATGGCATTAAATAACGCATCATACTTTCCGCGTCTCCGTTACCAGAGCAGGATCAACCGCAGCCGCAGGCTTACCTGAAACAGGCGCTTCTGATTCCGCTTTTTTACCCACGAACAATCTGCTCTTATCCTGTATTTTCAAGCGATAGCGTTTATCACTGATTGATGTAATACCACCGAGAGCCATCAACAGGCAACCAAACCAGATCCAGTCGACAAATGGCTTATGATAAGCTCTGACAACCCAGGCATCGTTAGTCAAAGGCTCGCCTAAGGCGACATAGAGATCACGCCATATACCCGTATCAATAGCCGCTTCAGTCATGACCATGCCGGATGCATTATAAGTGCGTTTTTCCGGATACAATTTACGGACAAATTCGCCATTTTTAAGCACATCAATTTCACCGCGAACCGCCATATAATTTGGACCTACCACATCTGACACGCCGTTAAACTGGAATGCATAATCACCGATCGTCACACGACTGCCGATATCCATGCGAACATCTCTTTCAGTCTCATATCCATTAACAAGCGTTACACCGATAATGAATACAGCTACCCCAAAGTGCGCACAGTGCATGCCATAGAAGCTTCTGGATTGCTTGGCCAGTTTCGTAAAGACGTTACCTTGACCGCTATTAGCCAGACGATGATTCAAGCTTACAAAAATGCTCACAATGATCCAGAAGGCCAATAACAGGCCAAAGCTTACCAATGGTTTCCATTCACCCATATAGTAGGGTGCTATCAATGCACTGATAAAGCTCACGGCTATCGCCCAGCGAACACGTATCGCCAGCGACGGCAAGCTCATCTGTTTCCATCGGGATATAGGACCCAGGCCGATCAGGAAAATTGCAGGCGTCATGATCGGGACAAAAACGGCTTCAAAATAAGGAGGGCCTACTGAAATTTTTCCGAGATTAAGCGCATCAATAATCAGGGGATACAAAGTCCCTAACATTACGCTGCCAGCGGCAACCAGCAGCAACAGGTTATTTGCCAGCAGCATGGATTCACGCGATAACAAATCGAACTTACCGCCCAATCCAACTTTCGGTGCCCGCCAGGCAAACAGCAGTAATGATAATGTTACTGTGACGAAGAGAAATCCCAGAATAAAGACCCCTCTTTCAGGATCCGTTGCAAAAGCATGTACTGAAGTCAAAACACCTGACCTTACCAGGAAAGTACCCAGTAAACACAAAGCAAATGTACAGATTGCCAGCAATACGGTCCAGCTTTTAAAACTACCGCGCTTTTCAGTTACTGCCAGCGAGTGCATGAGTGCAGTACCCACCAGCCAGGGCATAAAAGATGCATTCTCAACCGGGTCCCAGAACCACCAGCCACCCCAGCCCAGTTCATAATAAGCCCACCAGCTGCCTAACATGATACCGGAAGTCAGAAATACCCAGGCAACAGTCGTCCAAGGTCGAGACCAGCGCGCCCATGTTGCATCCAGTCTTCCGCTCAGGAGTGCTGCTATTGCAAAAGCAAATGCCACCGAAAATCCGACATAGCCCATATATAACATCGGCGGATGTATCACCATCCCAGGATCCTGCAACAGCGGGTTGAGATCACTGCCCTCCATCGCGGCAGGCAACAACCGATCGAATGGATTGGAAGTCATCAGCATGAACAGCAGGAAACCGATGCTGACCAGACCAAGCACACCTAATACACGTGCAACCATGTCTTCAGGCAGCTGCTTGCTGAAAACGCTGACCGCAATTGACCAGCCAGCAAGCATGAGCACCCACAATAACAATGAGCCTTCATGAGAACCCCATGTCGCCGCAATACGATACTGTAACGGCAATTCGGTGTTGGAATTCCTCGCCACGTTTATCACTGAAAAATCGCTGGTGACAAATGAATAACCGAGACATAGGAATGCAATCAATACAAAAACAAATTGTCCTTGTACTACAGGCTTCGCTAATGCCATCCAGGAGTGGATACCCCGTGCCGCACCAATTAAAGGTAACGTACCTTGGATAGTCGCCAACAACAATGCAAGGATCAATGCAAAATTACCAATTTCTGGAATCATAATTGTCTTATTCGTTATATAAATTCGTTAATACAACAAAACTGAACTGAGTTTCAGGCTGATGAGTACTTCTTTATTTATTGTGTTAAAGAGCTTCTCTGTGCTTTTGCAGCTTCTTCCAAAGCCAGTGCAGCTTCTGGTGGCATATAGTTTTCGTCATGCTTTGCCAGCACTTCATCCGCTGCAAAGATGCCATTGGAATCTAATTTCCCTTGTGCAACAACACCTTTTCCTTCTCGAAACAAATCAGGGAGTATTCCGGTATAAACAACCTGTATTACTTCGGCGGTATCGGTTATTGCAAATCTGACTGTTGTGCTGCTCTGCTCACGCTGCACGCTTCCTTCTTCCACAAGACCGCCAATTCTGAAGCTTTTACCTATTGGCGCTTCATTAGCGACAACCTGAGTGGGGCTGAAAAAGAATACGAGATTGCTTTGAAATGCGTTAAGGACTAATACAGCGGCAAAACCTAATGCGGTTACGCCCGCAGTAATTACTGCAAGCTTTTTATGACGTGGTTTCATTTTTTTATCTCTTCTGCATTGGAAACTACTTTGGCATTTGAGTTTTCTTGAGTTTCTTTTGTTGCCGAAGTTTCTTCCATATTTAAAGATGCTTCGTTATCAGAAATTTCTTCTGTATACGAATCGTGTATCAGACCGTATGTTTTTACTAAAGTTCTACGACGTCTCGCAATTAACCATACTTCACTGATCACACATGCACATGCAACAATGTACGATCCCCATACATAAATGCCATATCCACCCATGGCAAAAAATTCAGACCAGCTCGACCATTGCATCACAGTGCTCCCTTTCTTTTCAGCTCAGCAACCCATGCAGTATGACTCTCCCTTTCAAGGATAATGATGCGGACACGCTTCAATATGACCGCAATTGCATACATCCAACTGGCAAATACCATAATCATCATACCGGTCAACATGATAGAAGCCATGGTCGGTGCCTGAGTCACACTGACCGATGCGCCCTGATGCAGGGTATTCCACCATTGCACAGAGAAATAAATAATCGGAATATTGACTACGCCAACCAAAGCAATAATCGCACCGGCTTTATCTGCTCTGCGCGAATCATCAATCGCCGCCTGTAATGACATGAAACCAATATAAAGAAACAATAAAATTAATTCCGATGTCAATCGCGCATCCCAAACCCACCAGGTTCCCCACATCGGTTTTCCCCACAATGAGCCGGTCCATAACGCCAGAAATGTAAACATCGCGCCCGTTGGTGCAATTGCGGTTGCCATCATTGATGACAACCGTGTATTAAAAGCGAGCCCTAGCCCTGCCCAGAATGCCATGACCACATACAGAAACATAGACATCCAGGCTGCCGGAACATGAATAAAAATAATGCGATATGCTTCACTTTGTTGAAAATCGGTCGGCGCAACAAAAAAGCCGACATACAAACCAGCGATTAATAAACCAGTTGCGAGAATCGCAAAGAAAGGAACCATCTTGCCAGCCAGCGTATAAAAACTGGCAGGAGATGCATACTTATACCAATTAATTGCCATATAGGATTTATCTATATTTTATATTTTTAGAAATTTTACTTTATGCCTGTTACTTTTACTTTCAATATACCGAAAGCAATTTTATACCAAAAACAAGTTTAAAAAATTACTTTGACTAAAATCAAACCACTTTAAAAAAACTGATTCCTGTTTTTTTTCTTATGCGGATGCAATTTCAATATTCATTTTTGTTACAGGAATTGACTTATTCCATGGAGATTCGCAATGATGATGCCGTTGCCCATGGTGCGAAAACAAGCGACACAAGCAGAAAAGCGCCCAGTAAAGACAAGTGCGCATCATAACTGACACCAACCATATTCGCCTCGACCGCACCGGCGCCAAAAATCAGTACCGGAATATAAAGCGGCAATACCAGCAAAGAAACCAGAACCCCCCCACCACGCAACCCCAGCGTTAAAGCGGCGCCTATCGCGCCAATCAGGCTCAATACAGGTGTTCCAAGTAACAAAGAAGCGACCAGAACAAACAAGGCATCTGCCGGGAGATCATACTGAATGCCAAGAACCGGGGCCATCAGAACCAACGGCACCCCCGTAACCAGCCAATGCGCCAGCGCTTTTCCCAACACAAGAATGGATAATGATTGCGGTGACAGTAACATTTGCTCTAATGTGCCGTCCAAATAATCACTTGAAAATAATCGCCCCAGTGACAACATTGAAGCCAGCAATGCAGCAACCCATACTACGCCGGGCGCCATGGTGCGCAGCAGGCTCATTTCCGGCCCGACGCTTAGAGGGAACAGGCTGACGACGATCACAAAAAAGAATAATGTCGTTAAAACATCAGATCTGCGGCGCACGGCCAATAGTAAATCGCGTTGTATGATCCAGAAAAACATACTAAACCAATCTCAAATGCACTTTTGCAACCGCAGTCACGTCTATATCCTGATGCGTCGTCATTACCACCAGTCCTTTTTCAGCCAAATGCTGCTCCAGCAGCTCCTGAATAAGCTTTACCGCCATCACATCAAGTGCGGCTAACGGCTCATCCAGAATCCATAATTTCGTTTTACAAACCAGCAATCGCGCTAAGGCCACGCGTCTGCGCTGACCTTGCGACAACACCTTTGCCGGCAAAAGTTCTCTACCACCCAAACCCATATGGGTCAAAGCATCACGCGCCTGTTTTTCTGAGATCCGCACACCGGCCAATGCACTTGATATGCGCAAATTCTCCAGCACCGTCAGATCATCTTTAGTTCCACTTAAATGGCCAATATACGTCAGGTTTGCGAAATATTCACCACCAAGGACACGTATGGAAGTACCACGCCAGGTTATTTCTCCCAAAGCGGGGTTAGATAATCCGCACAGCATACGTAATAAACTTGTTTTTCCGCTGCCGTTAGGCCCATGCACCTGCATCAACCCACCAGCTTCCAAGGCAAAATTAACTGCTTTAAAAAGCCTTCGATCGCCACGCACGCACGCCAGATTGATTCCTTGCAACATTATATTTTTTGCAAATTAAAACGGGTAATTATACCGTAGTGGCTTTGGCTGTAACATGACATTTCCCTCGGACACTATCGATTTGCCGCGAAACAATTCAGCCCGGACAAATATGCATTTGACATCATGCGTTTCGGTTTTAAGCTTAGACTCATGGCGATTTCCCCTAAACCCAGGAATTGCCGCTGATGATATAAACGCACATCATGCACAGTATTTTCGTTGGTCACGGATGGTGAAAAATGTACTGCATCCGGCTTTGCCGAGAGCACGCATCCTTTGAGCAGATGCAGCGCTTCCTCTTTATCTAAATGTATTAAGGGAATATCCGACAGCAGGCTATCAACGGGCAAAAGACACGCATCGCGACTCAACACCTCCATCTCTTCAATCGCTGCCAGTGTTTTTGATTTCAAAAGATCAAAAGAAGCGACCGAACTACGGCGCAGTTTAATCAGATAAGCACTGCCACAGCCCAATGCCTTTCCGATATCTTCAGCCAATGTACGAATATAAGTACCCGTCCCGCATCGAACCCAGATCTTCAGCTCATCACCGATCAGCGAGTCAGCTTTAATGCCATAGATAAAAATAGTTCTCGCATTCCGCTGTATCACTTCTCCTTTTCTGGCATAAGCGTATAGCGGTTTACCGCGATACTTCAGCGCGCTATACATCGGTGGCATCTGCTGAATTTCTCCCAGAAATTGCCTTAAAACTGTTTCACAATCGTGAATAGAACAATTGAGCGCCTGAAAATCCGAAATTTTTTCTATTTCACCTTCGACATCGCCCGTTGTGCTCTGATAACCCAGTTTCAGAACAGCCTCATAAGTTTTGGGCGCACCTAATAATATCGAGGAAAACTTGGTCGCTTCACCCAGACAGATCGGCAACATTCCGGTCGCCATAGGATCCAGTGTACCGGTATGTCCGGATTTTTCTGCCGCATATAAATATTTTATGATTTGAAGCGCTTTATTAGACGATATGCCACAAGGTTTATCGAGTAACAGCACACCGCTGATATTGCGTTTAATCATGAAAAGAGACGAAGATATCCGTCACCGCTTAAAATGACACCTAATTTACTTTAGGTTTTATAACTGCTTGAAATTGAATCTATTTATTTCTCTTGAGCGACCGCTTCATCAATTAGTTTTGAAAGATATGCGCCACGCTCAATTGATTTGTCATAAATAAATATTAACTGCGGAACCTGACGCAAGCTCATTCTCTTGGACAAGCTCGAACGCAAAAAACCGCTGGCATGTTCCAGACCTTTTTCTATTACGCCGTTTTTTTCCTGATGCTCTAATGTCGTGTAATAAATTTTGGCGTAAGCATAGTCACAAGTGACTTCCACAGTAGTCAGCGTGATTTGATTAATGCGCGGATCTTTAATTTCATTCTGCAATAAATCAGCAAGTTCACGTTGAATTTGATCTGCGACACGCAAGGTACGGGAAAAATCTTTTGGCATTTTCGATATCCGATTAAAGCGATCTGGCAGTCTCAATTATTTCATAAGCTTCAAGCTGATCGCCTATCAGGATGTCATTGTAATTCTTAAGTGAAATCCCACATTCGAAGCCCTCCCGGACTTCTTTGACATCATCTTTAAATCGCTTCAGGGAATCTAGTTCGCAACCATGTATCACCTTCCCGTCACGCAATATCCGCACCAGAGAATTCCGCCTGACGATACCTTCCAATACATAGCAACCGGCCACTGCACCCACTTTGGGGATACGGTAAATCTCCCGAATATCAACCAGTCCGGTGATGCTTTCCTTACGTTCAGGCGCCATCAATCCGGATAACGCAGCCTTGATTTCATCGACAGCTTCGTAAATGATGTTGTAATAATGCACATCAACACCACTCGAAATAATCAATTTGCGCGCCCCTGCATCCGCACGCACATTAAAGCCGATAATCACTGCGTTTGATGCCAGCGACAGGTTGATATCCGATTCAATGATTGCACCTACCGCACTATGGATAATATTAACCCTGACTTCGTCAGTCGATAATTTCTGCAATGCATGAGCCAGCGCTTCACAGGAGCCCTGAACATCCGACTTGATAATCAAAGAAAGTATTTTGACATCCGCTTGCTGGTCGAAAATATTTTCCAGCTTGGCGGCCTGCTGCTTGGCCAATTTAACATCGCGGTATTTACCCTGGCGAAATAAGGCAATTTCCCTTGCTTTTCGCTCATCGTCCAATACCATCACGTTTTCACCTGCTTCAGGCACTTCGGCCAGCCCTTGTATTTCAACCGGAATAGAAGTCCCTGCCCGCTTTATTTTACGGCCGTTTTCGTCGTTCATGGCACGTACTTTGCCATAAACCGCTCCGGCCAGCAGCACATCGCCTTGCTTTAAAGTCCCGGATTGAATCAGAATCGTCGCAACCGGGCCACGGCCTTTATCAAGACGTGATTCGATCACAACACCTTTAGCTAAAGTTTTCTTGGGCGCTTTCAGTTCCAGCACTTCCGCTTGCAGCAGGATACCTTCCAGTAGCGCATCAATACCCTGTCCTGTTTTGGCTGAAACCTCGATAAACATCGTATCTCCGCCCCAATCCTCAGGAACCACCGCATGTGCGACCAGTTCCTGTTTGATTTTTTCTGCGTTCGCTTCAGGTTTATCAATTTTGTTGACTGCAACAATAACCGGTATTCTGGCGGCTTTTGCGTGATGAATCGCCTCAATAGTTTGCGGCATAACACCATCATCCGCCGCCACCACCAGAACAACGATATCGGTAATCTTGGTACCGCGCGCGCGCATTGCGGTAAATGCCTCATGCCCCGGCGTGTCCAGAAAGGTAACCATACCATGATCGGTCTCGACATGATATGCGCCAATATGCTGTGTAATACCACCGGCTTCTCCTCCCGCCACCCGGGTTCGCCGTATGTAATCCAGCAGAGATGTCTTGCCGTGATCCACATGCCCCATGACTGTAACCACGGGAGCACGAGGCTCCATTTCAGCATCTGCGATGACTGATTCAGCGTCCACAAGAAAAGCTTCAGGACTATCCAATGCAGCCGGTTTGGCAACATGTCCTAATTCTTCGACAACAATCATGGCCGTTTCCTGATCCAGCATTTGATTAATCGTCACCATGCTGCCCATATTCATCAGAATCTTAATGATATCGGCCGCCTTAATGGACATTTTCTGTGCCAATGCGCCAACCGATATAGTTTCAGGCACCATAACATCGCGTACAATCGGTTCGGTTGGTGCTGAGAAACCGTGCTCCTTTTTCTCTATGTCGACAAATCGCTGCTTATCCCGCCGTCCGCGCCACCCCTGACCTGCTGAAAGTTCTTCGCGTGCTTTCGCAGCACTACGCTTGCGCGCGCCTTCATCAGGCCAGGAAGTTTGTTTAACCGGTTTCTTTTTCTTGTCGGTTTTATTCTCCAGTTTTTCAACTTTTTTTACCGGAATTGCAGCACTCTTATTCGCATCGGCAGTTTGCAATACTTTGCTTCCCGGTTTAGTTACCCGCTCATTTTCAGTATTACTCTGCTCCTGCTTCCGGGCTTCGACAGGTTCCTGATCTGAAGCCTTAGCTTTATCGCCTTCCTTCTGCACAACTCCACTGCCCTGACCATCTTCAATCTGTCGCGCGACAACTTCTGTGGTTGTGCCTGTATCTACTACCTCCTTCTGAACACCTTTTTCTTCATCAGGCGCAATCGATTTATTTTTTTCTATGTTTTCCGTTTCAACTTTTTTCAGTTTTTTGCGCTGAATTTCCGCCACTTGACGTGCAATCAGTTCAGCCTGTTTCTTCGCTTCAGCTTCACGTAACGCGAGTTCATCCGCATCGACTACCGGTTCGACTTTACGTAATTTTTCTACGTTCTCAGTCTCGACCGGCTGTTCGCTGATCTCGTTCTCAAATGGCGATTTTGTCAGGACACGTCTTTTTCTGACGACCTGAATGGTGCGCGCTCTTCCCATGCTGTCTGATTTTCGGATTTCAGACGTTTGTCGTCGCGTCAGTGTAACTTTATCTTTTGTTTGTTTAGCGCCATGTGTTTTTCTCAGATAATCAAGCAACTGTGCTTTATCCTGCTCAGTCAGATCATCCCCCGCAAAAACCTTATTAACACCTGCCGCCTGCAATTGTTCCAGCAGTACCGACGGCATCATGCCCAGTTCATGAGCAAATTGTTCCACACTCATTTGCGCCATTGATAACCTTTACACTCTTTTAACAACATAAACACCTAACAAAACAGCTTGTTACCGAAAGGATTCATTGATATGTCATTACTGATCAGCGATAACATATCGATCCATTGTTCAATAAAAAACCAGTTAAACAAACCACGGCTCACGTGCCTTCATGATCAACCTGTTCGCACGCTCAATATCCATACCCGTTATTTCCACCAGATCATCAGCGGCCAAATCGGCCAAATCAGCCTGACTGTTGATGCCTTCAGCCGCTAACACACGCACCGTATCAATATCCATACCTTCTAATGAAAGCAAGTCCTCAGCGACATTTTCAACTTTCTCTTCAGAAGCAATGGCATCTGTTAACAGGACATTACGGGCGCGTTCACGTATTTCGTTGATTGTCTCCTCTTCCAGAGACTCAATTTCGAGCATCTCATTTAACGGAACATAGGCAATTTCTTCAAGCGTAGCAAACCCCTCTTGCACCAGGATATCAGCAATCTCCTCGTCCACGTCCAGCTTCTCAACAAACAGTGCTCTGATCAGCACAGCTTCTTCTTCGTGCTTGGATTGCGATTCTTCCTCAGTCATGATGTTGATATCCCAGCCGGTCAATTCAGACGCCAGTCGTACATTTTGACCACCACGCCCGATAGCCTGCGCGAGATTTTCTTCATCCACCACAATATCCATACTGTGACTTTCTTCATCAACCATGATACTGCTGATCTCGGCGGGCGCTAATGCATTGATGATGAAAGTAGCCGGATCGTCGGACCATAAAATAATATCAACGCGCTCCCCTGCCAGCTCACCGATTACAGCCTGCACGCGGGATCCACGCATACCCACACACGTGCCGATGGGGTCGACACGCTGGTCATTCGATTTTACCGCTATTTTGGCACGCGACCCCGGATCCCGGGCTGCCGCTTTTATCTCCAGAATACCTTCTTCAATTTCAGGCACTTCAAGTTCAAACAATTTCGCCAGAAATTCCGGAGAAATACGTGATAATTTTAATTGCGCGCCTCTGGCCGCACGATCCACTTTGTACAAATAGGCACGTACGCGATCTCCTACGCGCAGATTTTCTTTCGGAATCATCTGGTCACGTGGCAGCTCGGCTTCTATTCGGCCCGACTCTACAATAGCATTTCCTCTTTCAATACGTTTGATGGCGCCTGTGACCATATAATCTCCACGGTCGAGGAAGTCATTTAATGTCTGTTCCCGCTCTGCATCACGTATTTTCTGAAAAATTACCTGTTTTGCCGCTTGTGCGCCGATACGTCCAAACTCAATGGGTTCAAGTGGTATTTCACTGTAACCACCCAATTGAATATCAGGATCTGTTTTTTCGGCTTCACTCAAGGCGATTTGACGAGAAGGCTCCTCAACTGCATCGTCAGCGACCACCAGCCAACGACGATAAGATTCATAATCACCCGATTTTCTATCAATAGAAACACGCACATCCACATCTTCATTGAATCGTTTTTTCGTCGCGGAAGATAATGCCATTTCCAATGCTGTGAAAACAATCTCCTTTTCCACAGATTTTTCACGCGCCAGCGCATCAACCAACAATAAAATTTCGCGGCTCATAGCCCTCCAGTCAAATTTTTAATTGCTTACAATTTTGGAACCAAGCGTGCTTTTCCAATATTGTGCATATCCAGGTCAAACAATTTTCCTTCGACTTCAAGTCTTAAAATGCCATCATTTACTTCCCGCAAAACTCCCATAAAATTCCTTTGCCCCTGAATAGGAATACGCAGCTTCAACTTAACAGTCTCTCCAACAAAACGGAGAAAATCACGCTCTTTTTTCAGAGGTCTGTCTAAACCGGGTGAAGAAACTTCAAGCCGATCATAGTCGATATTTTCAACAGTCAGCAGATGATTTAAATGATTGCTGATTGCGACACAATCATCGATGGTAATACCACCTTCTTTATCCACATATATCCTGATTAATTTACCGTGCGATAATTGCTCGACATCAACCAACTCGTAACCCATTCCATTAAGAGTTAATTCCAGTAAATCTTCTAACACCATAGCCCCGATACAAATAAAAAATGGGCTGAAAAAGCCCATCAAAATTAGATCTAATTTTATCAAATATTTAAAAAATATGAAACATGTATCGGAAGTTTTGCGGATATATTATCCCGCTCACCAGCATTCCATTCATATAGAAAAATTTCAGGGCAACAATAACGTTATCATCGAACCTGAAAAATAAATAGATAAAAACAGCAAAACATGTGATTACAAAAACCCGTGGACACTATAAAATGCCATGAATACATATTCGACTGTATAGACTGTAAACCAATGTATCAGTATTATTGACCAATACATCAGAATAAGCGTATAAACCAAACGGCGCTCACATTTATGACTACATTCACGCATACAAAAACATATTGTCATTACACTTCCAACACTTCCACCCTCGCTGCGACCGGGGTAATGCTTTTATCTTTACTCTTTCCGGCAACACTGAACGCTGAAATCATCGGAAGTGTTTCAACCAAATTCAAGTTGCTGGGTGCAAACGATAAAATAGTCATCGAAGCATTTGATGATCCGGATATTGATGGCGCCACGTGTTATCTCAGCCGAGCCAAAACCGGTGGTGTAAGCGGCGTGGTTGGAATTGCCGAAGACACATCGGATGCATCCATCGCATGCAGGCAGGTCGGACCGATTACATTGCCTGAAGATATTAAAAGCGGCAAATCTGATGGCGACGAAGTCTTCAAAAAAAGCACCTCGTTGCTTTTCAAGTCACTGCAAGTCGTTCGTTTTTATGATGCCAAAAGAAACGTGCTGATTTACTTAACCTACAGCGACCGCATTATCGAGGGATCGCCCAAAAACAGCATTTCAACCATACCCATCATGCCATGGCGCTAAAGCATTAACTGCCGGAAAAGAAGCCGCTGGAAGCTGAGAATCAGATTTCCTGTTCAGTGATATAGGTCTTGATAGCATCCGTGTCCGCATCTTTGACGACAAACCGCTGCGGCAAATCTTCCAGATGCTCATAGCCCGCAGGCCGAGGGGGATGCTGGCCGGTTGCTTCATATATGCTTTCGGCGAATTTGGCGGGTTGCGCGGTCTCCATACAGATGAGTGGAATATCTCTTTCGCGCAGCGCCTGCCCGACTTTCAAGCCATCAGCCGTATGCGTATCGACCAGCACGCGGTATTTTTGATGAATCTCTCGTATCGTGGCAATACGCGCGGCATGATTGCTGCTGCCGGATACAAAACTGAAGTCTTTGATTCTTTCAAAAAACGGTGTTCCGGATAAATCAAAAGCCTGACCTTTATCTACGCAGGCCCATAACTCCGCCACCTTCGCAGCATCCCTGTTGGCCAGATCAAATATAAAGCGCTCAAAATTGGATGCTTTGGAAATATCCATCGACGGACTGCTGGTATGCTTTGTTTCGCTGGTTGCGCGCGGTCGGTAAACACCTGTTCTGAAAAATTCATCCAGCACGTCGTTTTCATTTGTAGCCAGAATAAGCTGCCTGATTGGCAGCCCCATCATACGCGCAACATGCCCGGCGCAAATATTGCCAAAATTGCCTGAAGGCACCGCGAATGCAACTTCTTCATCGTTGGATCGCGTTGCCGCAAAATAGCCCTTGAAATAATACACAATCTGCGCGGCGACACGCGCCCAGTTGATCGAATTGACCGTACCGATACGATACGCCTGCTTGAAGACATGATCATTGCTGACTGCCTTGACGATATCCTGACAATCATCAAAAACGCCGCGTATGGCGATGTTGAAAATATTTTCGTCCTGCAGTGAAAACATCTGCGCAGTCTGGAAGCGGCTCATTTTGCCATGCGGCGACAGCATAAATACACGAATCCCTTTTTTACCGCGCATGGCGTATTCCGCACTGGAACCGGTATCGCCCGATGTTGCGCCGAGAATATTCAGCGCTTCACCGGTTTTGGCCAGCGTATATTCAAACAGATTACCGAGCAATTGCATGGCGATATCCTTGAAAGCCAGCGTAGGCCCATTGGACAAAGCCAGTATATGCAGTCCGGGTTCGAGCGTTTTAAGCGGCGTAATATCATTACTGCCAAAAATCTCCGCCGTATACGTGCGATTGATGATTGCCCGCAGATCTTCCGCAGGAATATCATCAATAAACAGTGAAAGAATTTCAAACGCCAGAGACGGATAACTCATGCCGCGCCATGCCGCCAATACTTCTCTGCTGATGCGCGGATAAGCTTCCGGAATGGCCAATCCGCCGTCAGGCGACAAGCCGCTTAACAGAATTTCAGAAAAAGCCTTTGGCATCATCCCGCCACGGGTTGAAATATAGCGCATAGTAGATTAGTAATTATTTTCAGGATTGGCAGTGCATGAATACGCACCGCAGTTTCAGCCACGCTAACCGTTCAGTTCTTCGATCCGGATTCGCGTCACCTGACTGGTCACAACAGGCAAAGCTTCAATCCGGGAAATCGCAGCGTTCATATTTTTTTCAAGATTCTTATGGGTTAGTATGATGATATTGACCGAGCCATCTTCATTGACCGCTTCTTTTTGTATCATCGCGCTGATCGAAATATTAAAATCAGCCAATACACGCGTGATATCCGCAAGAACGCCCGGTTTGTCAATCACCTGCAAGCGCAGGTAACAGGCGACCCCCACCTCTTCCATAGACAATATCGGCGTATCCGATAACGCATCAGGCTGAAAAGAAAGCACCGGCACGCGATGCACCGGATCAGCCGTCTGCATGCGCGCCACATCCACCAGATCGGCGATAACCGCGCTGGCTGTCGGCTCCGCGCCTGCACCCGCGCCGTAGTAGAGCGTCGCGCCGACAGCATCGCCCTTAACCACAACCGCATTCATCACGCCCTCCACATTGGCCAGCAAGCGGCGCTCCGGTATCAGCGCCGGATGCACGCGCAGTTCTATACCCTGATCGGCCCACCGGGTAATACCCAGCAGCTTGATACGGTAGCCTAGTTTTTCGGCATAGCTGATGTCTTCCTGCGTCAGTCTGGTAATGCCTTCGATATACACTTTATCAAACTGAACAGAGATACCGAATGCAATTGCCGACATGATTGTTATTTTATGTGCCGCATCAATGCCTTCTATATCGTAAGTCGGATCCGCTTCGGCATAACCCAGTTTTTGCGCCTGCTCCAGCACCGGTGCAAACGGCAATGATTTTTCACGCATTTCCGACAGGATAAAATTGGCGGTACCGTTAATGATACCCGCGACCCAGTTAATCCGGTTGGCCGTCAATCCTTCGCGCAGCGCCTTGATAATCGGAATGCCGCCGGCAACAGCAGCTTCAAAAGCGACCATGACGCCTTTTGCGCGCGCCGCCGCAAAAATTTCCGTGCCATGATTCGCCAGCAAAGCCTTGTTGGCTGTAACAACATGTTTGCCATGGGCGATCGCCGCCAGCACCAGGTCTTTCGCAATCGTTGTCCCGCCGATCAGTTCAACGACAACATCAATCTCCGGATGCGTAACGACATCCTGCGCGTTATCGGTCACAATCACGCTGCTGTCGGCAAAACTGTTCGCCCTGTCCAGATCACGATCCGCGATCATTGTCACAACAATGCCCCGACCGGAGCGGCGGATAATTTCTTCCTGATTTCGTTTAAGCACCGTGTACGTACCACCACCAACAGTACCGATACCAAGCAAGCCAACTTTTATGGGTTTCATATGATTAGTTCTTAAGTTTCAATTGGATAAACAGTTTTCAAAAAAGGAGACACAATCAGGTTGAGTGACGCTTGCGATAGCGCTGCAAATAATGCGCGATACGGTTTACCGCCTCTGTCAGATCATCCGTATTAGGCAGGAAAACCACGCGGAAATGATCCGAATTCATCCAGTTAAATCCGCTGCCCTGAACCAGCAGCACTTTCTCTTCCAGCAACAAATCCAGCACAAACTGTTGATCATCCACGATAGGATAGATTTTCGAATCCAATCTGGGAAAAAGATACAAGGCGGCACGCGGCTTATAACACGTTACCCCCGGAATCGCTGTCAGCAATTCCCAGGCGACATCGCGCTGCCGTTTGAGACGCCCCGTGGGCAATGTCAGATCATAAATACTCTGGTAACCACCCAGTGCCGTCTGTATGCCAAACTGGGAAGGCACGTTGGCGCATAACCGCATAGAAGCCAGCATATTCAGACCGGCAATATAATCCGTTGCGTGACTTTTTTCACCCGAAACGATCACCCAGCCGGAACGAAAACCGGCCGCCCGGTAATTTTTCGACAAACCGTTGAAAGTGACAAACAGCACATCATCCGCCAGCGATGCGACGGAAACATGCTGCGCGTCATCATAGAGAATTTTGTCGTAAATTTCATCGGCATAAATAATCAATTGATGCTGACGCGCAATCTCGATCAGTTCAAGCAGCAGTTCCTTCGGATAAAGCGCTCCTGTAGGATTGTTGGGATTGATAATGACAATCGCGCGCGTTCTGGGATTGATTTTGGCACGGATATCATCCAGATCCGGCAGCCAGTCTGACTGTTCGTCACAGGTATAGTGCCTGGCAATGCCGCCGGACAACACAACCGCCGCCGTCCAAAGCGGATAATCCGGCATGGGAATGAGCACTTCATCACCATTGTCGAGCAACGCCTGCATCGTCAAAACCACCAGCTCGGAAACACCGTTGCCAATGAAAATATCATCAAGCTGAACATTGGCGATCTGTTTTTCCTGGGTGTAGTGCATGATCGCTTTACGCGCCGCGAACAACCCTTTTGAATCACAGTAGCCCGATGCTTCGGACAGATTATGGATCACATCCTGCAAAATTTCTTCCGGCACTTCAAAACCGAATGTCGCCGGATTTCCGATGTTAAGCTTGATGATGTGGTGTCCCTCTTCCTCCATGCGACGCGCGCGTTCGAGTACCGGGCCACGAATGTCATAACAGACATTGGCAAGTTTGCTGGATTTTGTAATTGACCGCATGTTGGATGTATCTTTGGACGATGAATTAAATCAATTTTTGATTCCGGTTATTATCAGCCGGGGGAAGATTCAGTAAACCCCAAGCCGTGCCAACCCAAAATAACTGCGTATTATATACGCAATGAATGCAGGTTGCAGCGATTCGGCTGCACATCTTCGTGGCTCAAAAAATAGTAACCCTACAGACCAACCTGATTCAGGAATGAGATTTTCGTCACTGAAAACCTAGTGAGTAGCCCATCTTTATGTTATGGTTATTTTACAGTTTTATAAAAAACTGTGGATTTTGTTTTAAGTAGCATTGCTATGCGTGGTATCTTCGTATTTCCATTAGTCTGCTAAATTTTTTATCCAGGAGGAATAACAATGAAAAATGTATTTTCCGCACTTGTTTTATCAGGATTGTTGATTACACTGCCTAATCTGGCAGTAGCAGGGAATGATCACGGCGCTCATGGTGGACAGGTGCGCGCAGTGGGGCCATACCATTTAGAGTTAGTGGCTAAAGATGGTGAATTACAGTTGTTCGTGACCGACCAGAACAACCGGAACAAGGTTCAAACCAAAGGCGGCTCAGCTCGAGCCAGCGTTTCTGGTAGTGATGGAAGCTCGATTCGTGTTGACCTCGATCCCGTTTTCGGTAACCTCCTGAGAGGATCCGGGGATTTTAAAATCACATCAGAAACAACTATTTCCGTACTCGTTGCAACGAATCTTGAAAAAGATACATATGTAGCCCGCTTCGATTCACTGACTTCGCAAAATGCGGATGCGGCGGATGCTGAAGCGACAGACGGCGACGGTGATGGTAACGGCGATGATGATCATGACGAAGATTCCCACGAACATAATCATGAACATGAATCGGAATCATCTGAATCTGATGATGATTAATCCCAGACGCTGACAATCTACTAATTCGACCAGCAAAACAATCCTGACTGACAAGCCAGGGTTGTTTTGTTTTCTTATTTGCCTTTCACAGCATACATAGCATGCGGATTGTTTTCCAAGGGCGCAGGCTGCTAATCACAGAAAACGATACCACGCACAGATCGCCAGGATCACCCAACTCACCTGCTAATCCCCCTTAGTCCGATTTCCCCACTTGAATACCGGCCTCGGTAACCACATACTGCATGGCAATATCATGCGGTTGCGGGTGTACATTTTCTAGCCGCTGTATTTCGAATGCCACGCCGATAGTCAGCGGGCAGATGGCATACGCCGCCAGAGTGCGATCAAAATAGCCGCTGCCGTACCCCAGCCGGAAACTTTTTTGATCAAAACCGACCATAGGAATGATCAACACATCCGGTTCAACACATTGCGTGCCCTGAGGCACCGGAATATCGTATGCACCTGTTTTCATCGGCGCATCAGGCCACCACTCACGGAAAGAAAGCGGTTTATGTCGCTCGACAATTTCAGGCAACGCCAGCGTCGCGCCGGATTCCCAGAAGTAACGCACTACTGCTCTGGGATCATATTCGCCACGAAACGGCCAGTACAAACCGATTTTCATCGTCTGCAAAGCGGAAAATTCCCGCTGCAGAACATCAGAGATAGCATCACTCCACTGCCGGTGCAGTATCCTGGATACAGCCATGCGGTCGGCGATCAGTCGGTCACGTTGCTGCTTACGCCATACTTTCCAGTTTTCCATATACGGTTCAATTCAGGTCATTGAGAAAATGCTGCACAATCAGCTTTCTTACCGGTGTTGGAATTGCAAGGCCCAGCGCCTCTTCCGGCCTGACCCAGATATTCATTTCTCCGGCATTGTTCATTCCAGCATTCGTTTCGGCGTTTACTTCAGTGTTTATTTCAACCACCTGGGGATGTATCCATAATCTGAAATGGGTAAAAGTATGCATCAACTGTGGCAATTCAACAGTGTTCTCCGCCATCAACCGATTCTTGTTGACAACATCTTCCGGGAAACACCATAAGCCACCCCAGATACCCTGACTGGGCCGTTTTTCCAACAGAAGTTTCTGCTTCGCTCTGTAAATCATAAAAACAGTCTGTTTCTCAGGCAAACTCTTTCTGGGTTTGGGTGCGGGCAATAACGCAACACGTTTTTCCTGATAGGCCACACATGCCTGCTGTAGCGGACAACGTTCACAGAGCGGATTCCGGCGGATGCACAGTAATGCACCCAGATCCATAAGCCCCTGAGTATACGTCTTGATATCGGCGGGATTGTCATTACCGGGCA
This sequence comes from uncultured Nitrosomonas sp., assembly GCA_964464365.1. Classification (GTDB taxonomy): domain Bacteria; phylum Pseudomonadota; class Gammaproteobacteria; order Burkholderiales; family Nitrosomonadaceae; genus Nitrosomonas. The sequence continues at coordinate 29,226 of CAYXFV010000030.1, forward strand.
GCGATTGTTCCGCCAATTGCCACAGTTTCGCCAGTGTTTCAGTTTCTCCGGGATAGCCCGCTATGCCGAAATAACGCGCAAAAACGCGTTTGACATTGCCATCCAGAATCGCATCCCGCTGACCGAAAGCAAATACGGCAATTGCAGCTGCGGTCGAACGCCCGATACCCGGCAACTGCTGTATTTTTTCACGGGTTTGCGGAAAAATGCCCTGATGCTCCGTCATAATCAAACACGCCGTCCGGTGCAGATTCCGGGCTCGCGTGTAGTACCCCAGGCCACTCCACAATGCCAGAACGCCGTCAAGCGGTGCCTGCGCCAGACTTTCCAAATCCGGAAACTGCTGAATAAACCGTTGATAATAAGGAATAACCGTACTCACCTGTGTTTGCTGCAACATAATTTCCGACAGCCAGATCGCATAGGGATCGTTGCCGCCCTGCCACGGCAAATGGTGACGACCATGCTTTTTTTGCCAGGCTATCATTACATCGGCCAATTCAGACATCATTGACGACACAGGCTACTTGGATCGCTCAACAGGAACACCATGCTCCTCAGGCTGCAACATCAGTTGTATATCCGACAGGCGAATATCCCCCAGAGATAACTGCCCGATTTGAATCGAACCCTGCAACCCCAGCTTGTCCAACCATGATAAATCAGGAAATGTCGCACCTTCCGGCTGTGCAGCGGATACGCCAGACGCAGAGCCCTTCGGTTGCTCGGTCATCAATAATGCCGTCAAATCCAACCGGTCAATTTCAACCTTGAATGCGCGCGTGCGTTGCGCAAAATCCTGCAACCGGGCTGTTGTTTTCACGGCTTGCCCATCGACCTGTCCTTGCAAATCGATATGCAACCACTCGGCTACGCCGTCAACATCCAGGTGTCCGGCGAAATGACCACTGATGGGTTTGCTCAAATAATCCGGATGAAAAAAATCAAACGCCAGGCGCAGATCCGATAAAGCACTCACCAGCCCATTCATGCTGACTTCAATCGCTGTATCCAGCACGGCTCCCACAACGTATCCCATATGCTGCAACCCCAGCTCCATATGCACATGCTGGCTGCTCAATATGTCCTCAACCCGATTCAAACCGGCGATGGATATGTGGGTAGAAATATGTTCAGCCGTTTCGGCGCCATGATCCTCATGCAGGGTCTGCGCAGAAAGAAAAACCGGACCGCTGGCCAGCTTCTCCTGGCTGAACACGATGTCTTCAGCTTCAAATTGGGTTTTCAATTGCACAATAGCCGAACCCGCACCGCCTGTACGCTGCCGGTCATTGAACGACACATGCGTCTGTATTTTGACCTGCCGCAACGATTCATCAGTGACATGCGCCGCCGTAAGATGCAATGCGCTCAGCTCAAGAAACTGCTGCGTCATATCATCCTGAAAACGCAACCGGCTGTTTTCTATTTCCACTTGTGCAATATTCAATGCATCGAAAAACGAAGCATCGCCGGTCGGCAACAGATCCGCGATATTTACCGTACCATCCTGATTACGGACAAATCCGGCTTGCAACCCTGAAATATGCACATCATTCACCACCAGCTGTCTATCGAGGAGCGGCCGGAGGGATACCGTTATCCTGATTTCTTCGGCTGACGCAAATCGATCATCCTGCTGATATTCGCTGAGTGACAGATCGCTCAAAAACAGGCTGAGACTGGTATGCGAAGAAAATGAAAAACGCAGATCGCCGATTCCGAGTGAGCGCTGACCGTTCAATTTCACCCATTGTTCAACGACCGGTATCAGGAATGCAGGTTTGTAATTGACGATGAATAATGCGGCGCCGCTAATCAATAAAACCAGCGTCAGCAATAACCATACGAATGTGATGAAGCGTTTCACTACAATTGCAGTATTCCCCGGAAACAATCGGCATTGATCAGAAAACAACTTCAGAAAATTTTGCGTTCGGCGTCAATACCTGCATTTTGGCCAATAATGTCAGATCAATCTGCTGTTTTTCACCATTCTCGATGACCAGTAACTCCCGCTGGTCTGCCGATAGAATATCAATGGCTTTCCCTTCAATCGTATCACCGCTTTTCAATATCAGCCTAAGTTGATAACCATACATACAGGCCACCTCAACAAAATCATGCAGTTCACATGAAATCATTTCTCTCTCCATAATACCTGCCTTCCCTGCGCTGAAAAATCACAAGGCTATACGGATCAATCTCCGAAATCAAGCAAACCCTGCGATAATTTGTTAGGCTAGTACCCGTAAGCTTAACTCGAAGATTGTTTATTTTATTAATGAATCAAATGGAGGTTAAATATGCAGCGTAAAATTATCATTGCCGTCACAGCTGGGCTCATTCTCAGTGGATGTGCAAACATGTCTGAAACGCAACGCGGCACCGGTCAGGGCGCCCTCGCCGGAGCAGCAGCGGGTGCATTGATCGGCGGACTCGCCGGTGGTGGTAAAGGTGCCGCAATCGGTGCAGCAGCGGGCACAGCGGCAGGCGCCATCGCAGGGCATGCCTGGTCAAGCCATATGGAAGAACAGAAAAGGCAGATGGAAGAGGCAACAGCGGGCACCGGCGTACAGGTTTCCCAGACTGCCGATAACCGCCTGAAACTCGAAATTCCAAGCGACATTACTTTTGATACGGGGCATGCACAAATCAAACCCGGCATGCGCCCGATATTGGACAGTTTTTCAGCAACCCTGCTGCAAAACCCGAATACGTTCGTTACCATCATCGGACATACCGACAGTTCCGGCAGCGACGCAATCAACAACCCACTATCCGTCAACCGCGCAGCCAGCACTCGTGATTACCTTGTTCAGCGCGGCGTGCCTTACCAGCGCATTCAGATTGACGGCCGCGGTTCGCATGCACCGGTTGCATCCAACGATACACCGGCAGGACGCGCGATGAACCGCCGCGTGGAAATTTACGTTGTTGAGCCGCAATAACTGAAAAAAGACTATTGCTTGAATTCAGCAGGCTGTCGTAACGGCATTTTCTCATACCCCAAAATTACGGTAGCCTGGTAGGCTGTTAGACGCAGGATCGATTCAATTACTTTTTCAAACAGGAATTCAATTTCTGTTCTTGATTAATTCTACTTTGTCAGATTAACAAGACTTCAACCAAGCACAGAATTTCAGTATAATAACGCTTTGTTTTATAACCATTAATTATGATGGCATCGTGAAAATACCAAACAATCTCCCAAATCTGCTCTTCAGGGACTTCCGGAGGCGCGTAGTGCGCATTTATCGTTATTTTCATTTTTTTTTGTATCTTCGATGCGCGATGCGACGGTAACATTTTGCAGCTATCTGCGCGGACTGTTTCAGTCTGAGCGGGCGAGTATGTTGCGTATGAGCGAAGTCAGCAAAGTTGATCATCAGGTTATGCAACACATGCTGACATCAAGTGCAATTGACTGGAATGAATTTGGCGGGCAGATTGCGCGTGAGACAGGTGCGCGCCTGTATTTGCCGGAACATTGGGTGAGCGATACAGACCGTTGCAACAAGGCGTCAATACCTGAGGAACACCCGCATTATCAAAGCAAATGCGAGATCGCATTATCGATGATCGAAACAAGCCAGACAACGCGGGGTACGTTCTGGTTATACTGGCTGAAATTATCCATAAGCAGATCAGAGGGGACTCAGTGCCAAACAGTCTTCTGCCAGACAGAAAGTAGCTTTGGAATAATCTGACAAAGTAGAATTAATACGCCCGATTACGCAAAGCTAATCGGGCGTACGCGATCTGACGTTCAACGACCAGAGGGCAGCCATCCGCGCAATACCCACAGCAATCGCAAACTAGTGGTTCGTTCCAACAATACAATTACGTACTAGTTTATAATAGCCATGATT
>CAYXFV010000031.1:0-32928 GCA_964464365.1 uncultured Nitrosomonas sp.
TCTCTACTAAAGATAAAAGCTATAGTATTACTGTTTCTATCTATAATTGGAATAAGATACCAGTCAGCCTCATGGGTATATATGAAACGCACGTCAAAATCGGAGTCTGGCGAGGCGAATCCCCACGCGCGACTACCTGACTCGCACGCATACAGAATACGGATGGCGTGTTCTTCTTCAGCCATGGCCAAGCGCCTCAGAATCTCATCTCGCATGCGATCAGTCTATAGGCGCGATGGTGAGGATTGCCGCCGTACATAACTGTTGCCCCACATAACGTCTGAATTAAGCCGCGCCACGAAGCGACGTCGGCTTGAATAAATTGTTAAACGAGCCGCTGTCACGGAGAAATTTCTCTCAATTTTTTGACTCACTTTCATATTATGAGATTCCCGAAAATAGCTTGCTTGGCTCAGACATTAAACCGGAAATGCATCACATCGCCATCCTTGACGATATAGTCCTTTCCTTCCAATCTCATTTTTCCGGCTTCTTTGGCGCCCTGTTCGCCTTTGCAGGCGATAAAGTCGTCATAGTTGATGACTTCGGCGCGAATGAAGCCTTTCTCAAAATCGGTATGGATGACGCCTGCCGCCTGCGGTGCGGTATCGCCTTTGTGGATGGTCCATGCGCGGACTTCTTTTACACCTGCAGTAAAGTAAGTCTGTAATCCCAATAAATCATACGCCGCACGCACAAGCCGATTGAGCCCGGGTTCCGCCAGGCCGATATCTTCCAGAAAAACTGTTTTATCTTCATCGGCCAGTTCGGCGATTTCGGATTCCAATGCAGCGCAGATGGCGACAACTGGCGCATTCTCAGTGGCGGCATATTCTTTGACTTTATCCAGCAGCGGATTGTTTTCAAAGCCGCTGTCATCGACATTAGCGACATAAATCGCCGGTTTGGCGGTCAGCAGACACAAGGGTCTGATCAGCACCTGCTGATCCTCATCCATTGCCATTGAACGCGCCGGTTTTCCCTGATCCAGATGCGCCAGAACGGCTTCCAGGAAGCTGCATAATTTGATTGCATCTTTGTTCCCGGATTTGGCCACTTTGGATTCGCGCTGCAGCGCTTTTTCCACGGTGGCCATATCGGCCAGTACGAGTTCTGTCTGGATGACCTCGATATCAGAAACCGGATCAACCTTGCCTGCCACGTGTACGACATTGTCATTGGCAAAGCAGCGCACCATGTTCACAATGCCATCCGTTTCACGGATATTGGCCAGGAACTTATTACCCAGCCCTTCACCTTTCGATGCGCCTGCGACCAGTCCCGCGATATCGACAAACTCGACAATAGCCGGTTGTGTTTTTTCCGGTTTGACGATTTCAACCAGCTTATGGAGACGCGGATCAGGCACTTCGACGATGCCGACGTTGGGATCAATCGTGCAAAAAGGATAGTTTTCCGCCGCAATACCTGCCTTGGTCAGAGCATTGAATAACGTTGATTTACCAACATTCGGAAGACCGACAATACCGCACTTCAGACTCATGATAAGATGCTCACTTGGATTTTTTCTGTTTTATTAATCAGATCGGTTGAAGAAATTTGATTTATTGTGTGTGCAGTTTCAGCATCGCGGATTGAAAGTCGCCTTTCGCCATCAACGGCCAAATTTGCAAACTGCGGTCAATGGCTTCGTTAATCAGTGCAGCTTCTTCCTTGCCGGGCGAGTGCAGTACAAAACGGACAACCGCATCGCGATGCCCCGGATGACCCACACCGATGCGCAACCGCCAGAAATCTTTTGTGCCGAGCCGCGCGGCGATATCCTTGAGGCCGTTATGTCCGCCCAGGCCGCCACCCCATTTCAGTTTCGCCACGCCCGGCAGTAAGTCCAGCTCATCATGCACCACAATGATTTCATTGGGTTGAATTTTATAGAACTGACAAAGATCGGCAACGGAATGTCCGCTGCGATTCATATAGGTCTGCGGTTCAAGCAGCCATAAATCGATATCCCCCTGACTGGCCCGGGCGCACAAGCCATGAAAACGCGTTTCCAACCGCAATGTCAGGTTAAGTTGATCGGCCAGACAATCAACCCAGTGGAATCCTGCATTATGGCGTGTATTTTCGTATTCTTTTCCCGGGTTACCCAGGCCGACGATCAGTTTCATAGCATCCACACAACTTAAAGCCTGCATGCATTACATAACAAAAATCTGCTGGTTCCAGATGAAACTGATAATCCAGCAGATTTTTGACGATGCCGCACAGCCGAAAGTTTGTTATCCAGCCGCGCCTTCTTCCGTTGCGCCACTGGCCAGTGCCGAACGTGGTATAGCAATTGCCGTTACAGCCTGATCATCGCCTTTGGTCAGCGCCGTGATTTCAACGTTATCCGGCAAAATCAAGTCACTCAGATGAATCGTGTGCCCGGCTATAAGATCTTTCAGATCGACCGTAATAAATTCCGGCAGATCCTTCGGCAAACAGGTAATATCGATTTCTGTCAGTACATGGCTGACTATCCCGCCCGATGTCTTAACGCCCGGTGCAATATCGGCATTGATAAAATGCAGTGGCACTTTCATATGGATTTTCTTGTTCGGATCGACGCGCTGAAAATCCACGTGCAGCACTATTGGCTTGAAAGGATGCATTTGTATATCGCGCAATAATACCTGCTCCTTGCTGCCGCCGACATTCAATGTCAGAATCGATGCATGAAAGGCTTCCAGCTTAAGTTTGTAGTAGAGATCGTTATGATCCAGTTCGACAGATTGTGGCTCGCCATTTCCGCCATAAATAACTCCGGGTGTTTTACCCAGACGCCGCAGGCGGCGGCTCGCACCCTTTCCCTGCAATACGCGCTTTTCAGCGCCGACTTCAATTTTCATTGATTATTTCTCCACAGTTGTGATTTGTTCGCGACCAAACAAAATCGATTAATAAAAAAGTTTTTTGGTTATTCCATGAATAATGAGCTGAGTGAACTTTCATTACTGATACGTACCATTGTTTCGGCAAGCAATCCTGCAATACTCAACTGGCAGATTTTGTCGCACGTCATGGCGTCTTCGCGCAGAGGTATGGTATCGGTCACGACAAGTTTGTCCAGATTGGAATCGTTGATGCGCCCAATCGCAGCGCCTGATAATACGGGATGTGTCGAATAAGCGATTACCGCTTTGGCTCCTTCTTCTTTTAAGGCATCGGCAGCTTTACACAGCGTATTGGCTGTATCCACCAGATCATCAATAATAACGCAGGTGCGTCCTTTAACTTCACCGATGATGTTCATGATCTTGGCTTCGTTCGGTCTGGGGCGGCGTTTATCGATAATCGCCAGTTCGCATTCCAGGCGTTTAGCCATGTGTCTTGCGCGAACGACACCGCCGACATCCGGAGACACTACGACGAGATCCTGATAATCGTGCTTCCAGACATCGCCAAGCAGTATGGGCATACCGTAGACATTATCGACAGGGATATCAAAAAAACCCTGGATCTGATCAGAGTGTAAATCCATGGTCAGTACACGGTCTACCCCGACGGTTGTCAGCATATTCGCGACCACTTTGGCGGAAATAGGAACGCGTACCGAGCGCGGACGCCTGTCCTGACGCGCATAGCCGAAATACGGTATGGCCGCTGTAATTCTGCCGGCGGAGGCACGTTTCAGCGCGTCCACCATAACCAGAATTTCCATCAGGCTGTCGTTTGTCGGCGCACACGTCGACTGCAAAACAAAAACATCCTTACCACGAACGTTCTCCAGAATTTCCACCATCACTTCACCGTCACTGAAGCGCCCGACAATAGCGCGTCCGAGATGAATGTTCAGATGCCTGACGACATCATGGGCCAGTTTAGGGTTGGCCGTACCGGTAAAAACCATCAAACTGTCGTAAGACATTATTATTTAAATTGACTTGACAAATTGGCTGGAAAATCAGGAACACGCGCTGATCCTGATATGACGAATGATACCATTTCAATATCGCTTATCATTGATTCCAATGGGCTGAATGCAATTCATGTTCAGGCGTTTTTTGCAAAAGCCTGTAAAAATGACTGGCTGGGGAGGTAGGGATCGAACCTACGAATGCCGGAATCAAAATCCGGTGCCTTACCACTTGGCGACTCCCCAATTCTATTTTATCGACTCAAACATCGGATGCCTGTCCAAGCCGCGCGCAACAAAACCTTTCATGTCAGCAGGCATTTGCTCCAACGCCGCATTTGCCTCGGATTCCGAGACAAATTCTGCGAATACGCAGGCGCCTGATCCACTCATTGCCGCTATTTTAGTATTTTCCAGATGTTTTAGCCACTCCAAACTTCTAGAAACTTCCGGATAAAGATCACAAACCACTGGTTCGAGATCATTACGACCATCCCAAACAGAAAAGGGCGGTATTGTGATGGGAATCGTGTTTCGTGTCAATTCCTTATTAGAAAAAATTTCTGCTGTGGACACATGAACGGACGGCACAATAACCAGATACCAGGCTTTCGGCAACGATAAGGCTGATAATTGTTCACCGACACCCTCGGCAAATGCATTTGCCCCAAAAATGAAAACGGGCACATCCGCGCCCAGCTTCAACCCTAATTCCTGAAGCCGGGAACGTTCCCAGTTCACCCCCCACAAGGCATTCAATGCCATCAGCATTGTCGCTGCATCAGAACTGCCGCCCCCTAGGCCACCACCCATCGGAATATGTTTATACAGCGCAATATCGATACCCAGCTTCGTACCGCTCTCGCGCTGCAGCAATTTTGCGGCACGCACGCACAAATCCTGTTCGGCCGGAACGTTTTCCAGCGGTGTCACCAGTCTGATCAAACCATCGTCGCGCACCTCAAGCCATATTTCGTCATAAAAATCCAGTAAACGAAAAACAGTCTGCAATAAATGATAGCCATCAGCGCGTTGTCCGACGACATGCAGAAAAAGGTTCAATTTTGCGGGTGCTGGAAAAAACTGCATGGGCTTGAGCGGTCAAATATTCATTAAATATATGCATTAATCATTCGAGACTAAATCCAGTCATCAACAACCATACGAATTTTCAATGCATCAAGCTGCAATTCGATAATTCGTGGACGAACAGCCGTTTGTTCGGATTGATCCACAAAATAACGCACATAAACAATCTGCCACCCATCCTGCCGGATGGCAACGATACGGTCTTCATCATCCAGCTCGATAACAGCGACACTGACCGGGGAATGCGCACCCTGTATCCAGTATTGCAATCCATTCAGCGGTAAACACCAGCCCAGTATTTCATCTGTCAGCTCTTCGACATTACGCGCATAGAATGCTTCCTCTTTGGCGGTCACCAGACTCACGCCATCGGCGTCTTTCCTGATCTCAGCAACGGCCTGACCCAGCGGGGAAAGCAGCAGCAGGATATCTTCATCCTGCATATGCTGCCAATGCACATTGCCCGAGAAACTATGCTGCGTATTTCGCACGGATACTCTGCCGATGACATGAAAATCGGCAGCCGGCACATCCAGTTGACCTATCACCGGCTCGATCACTACAGTCCTCACTGCGGTAGCAGCCATCGGCGGCGCAAGAATGGCACAGCCTGCCACAAAAAGAAAAACCGGAATAATCATTAATCGGCCGACTTTCACTGCAACTGAATGCCAGGCTGCCAGCCACGCTACCCCAAAAGGGAAATATCCGGATAAAAAAACCGCCATTCGCCTGCTCATACCGCAGATTATCGCATCATGGTCAATAGATCTATACCGCACATTTTCGATGCTTCACATATTTACGCTTTTATTGTCCTGTTGATAGTCCGGCAATACGATATTCAGTTCCAAAGTTTCCTGATTCTCATCCTGCTCAAAATTAACCGAAATAGCGTCCTGATCGATATGCACATACTTGCGAATCACATCGAGAAGCTCTTTTTGCAATTGCGGAAGATATGATGGCCGATTGCGCGTAGTCCGCTCATGGGCCACCAGAATCTGCAATCTCTCCTTGGCGATCGCTGCCGATTTGGGTTTGGATTTCCTGAAATAATCCAATAGACTCATGATTTACCTCCAAAAAGTCTCCTGAAGAAACCTTTTTTGTCTTCAATAAATCGATGCGGGCGGTCTTCTCCAAGATAACGTGCGACCACATCATCATACGCCTGACCGGCCTCGCTTTTCTCATCCAGAATAACCGGCACACCTGAATTAGAGGCTGTCAAAACAGATTTAGACTCGGGAATTATGCCAAGTAATTGCAGTGACAGGATATCCTGCACATCATCCAGCCCAAGCATTTCACCTGATTTCACCCGGCTTGGATCATAGCGCGTCAATAACAGGTATTCCTTAACGGGTTCTTCGTTTCTCTCGGCTCGACGGGATTTACTCGCCAAAATGCCCAGCATACGGTCAGAGTCTCTTACCGATGAAACTTCGGGATTAGTGACTACAAAAGCATCATCGGCATGGTACAAAGCTAAGTATGCGCCTTTCTCGATACCCGCGGGAGAATCGCAGACGATATATTGAAAATCTTTAGACAACTCATCCAGCACCCTGCCAACACCTTCAAGTGTCAGCGCATCTTTGTCGCGGGTCTGGGATGCGGGCAGAATATAAAGCAGGTTGCAGTTTTTATCACGAATCAACGCCTGATTGAGACTGGCCTCACCGTTGATCACGTTAACAAAATCGTACACCACACGGCGTTCGCACCCCATAATCAGATCCAGATTACGAAGACCTACATCAAAGTCAATGACAGCCGTTTTATGACCTTTTTTTGCAAGCCCCATGGCAATCGCAGCACTCGTTGTTGTTTTACCGACACCCCCTTTTCCCGATGTCACGACAATAATCCTCGCCAATTGAGCCTCCTTAGCTAAAATTTCTAGGCAATTTCTTTAATAATCAATGCATGATCCTGCAAATAAACCTGAACAGGTTTTTTTTGTGTCTGTTCAGTCAAATGTTCGCTCGTCTTATAATCTCCCGAAATTGAAATCAATTCGGCTTGCAGATCCAGACAGAAAATACGCGCGGCGATATTCCCCTGCACACCGGCCAATGCCCGCCCCCGCAAGGTATTATAGACATGAATATTGCCTTCAGCCATGATCTCCGCGCCAGCACTAACCTGTGACATGACAATCAAGTCGCCACGCGCATATATACGCTGCCCGGAACGCACCGGTTGTGTAATCAGCATGGATCTGACCGGTTCAACATGTTCTGCTGTTGACGGCAATGCATTCCGGGATTCGTTTTGTTCCACAGGCTGCTGTTCCAGCGCCTGCGCTTTGGATTCCTGACGTGACGCAGCTGCGGACGCTGCGGCTACGCTGTCATTCTCCCGGCCTTCGTCAACGGGAATAGATAATTTATGCGCCTGTTTGTTTTGTTGCTCATTCCCGCCCCGTACACCGATTGGAAACATGCCGATCTTGCGCAGCATCTCGACCACTTCAACAATGCCGATATCCAGTCCGGATTTATTCAGTTCGCGCAAGTCAATAATCAGCGGTGAATTTTTAAAGAAATCCGGCGCCCGATTGATTTTATCCTGCAAAGACTGTTCAATTGCCGCAAGATCATTGCTGTACAGAATCAAAATGGGCGAAAAAAAGGTGCTGCTCTTGAATTCAAGAACTGACGATGGTGTTGTCATTTTCTGAGGGGTCGTCGACATCCGTTGATCAATGGTCGTAGTAGTTACACAGTTGGCACAGTGAGATGAGTATTGACAGTACTAACGCCGGCATCGCATGATTAACCGGTATACGGAATATGATGACATTATTTCGCGATCAATCATGATATCGAGTACATCATAAATTTTTAACCCTGGTTAATTGCACACCGCTTTTATCGTTAACAGATTTCAGCAAATCTGCCGATGAAGTTAGCTCACGCTGCTGACCTGAACTGTTATAGCATAGCGTACAGGCTCATGCGCCTTGGGCGCATGAGCTTCAATTATAACTGGAATCTCTGTCTAATAGCGCAGGAACTGCGCAAATAAAAAAGCTGCCACAGCATCGCATCATGAAACTGATCCGCACATTACTGTTGTTAATTATCACCTGCACGCTCTCGATTCCCGTCGTGCTGGGTTTTTTGTTTTTTCTCGCAATTGAAAGCAATCCGAGCGTGGAACAACACACCATTGTTACGCCAGAACATATTGAACGCGCCCGGGATTTGTTTGACCAGCATCGACAACATAGTCTCCAGAATGTACCGACAACAATCAACATTCTTTCAGAAGATATCGATATCGCGGCCAATTATCTGGCCAAATTATTTACCAATGGCAAAGCTCGCGTTAATTTATCCCATCGACAAGCGGAAATACACGCAAGCCTGCCGCTATCCCTGCAATTTATTCAAGGGCATATTAATTTTCAAGCAACCCTGATTGAAACCACAGCGTTGCCGCAACCACAATCGATACGCATCGGTCGATTGGCCATCCCGGATTCCGCCAGCCAGTTCCTGAGCGCCCGCCTCATTGAATGGTTTAAACAGCATCCATATTATGGCCACAGCATCAATATCATCAAGCATGTACGATTCTCTTCGGAAACACTCAAAGTGGCGTATCACTTGTCGGACAAACTCAGCACATCCAATAGCTATGGTCTTCCGGTACTCAGCAAAGCCGAGCAGGATAAAGTTTATCGCTACCATCTTTTTCTAGTACAAAACAGCCGTCAACAGCACCCGGATAAGTCCGCCCAGGCCGATCAGACACTCTCTCAAATTTTGCAGCCATTAATGCAAATGGCCGCGAAATATTCCGAAAAAAACCAGGCTCCCGTAGAAAATCGTGCGGCCATTCTCGCAGCGACATTCCATATCTTAAAACTGCCGCTTGAATATCTGATACCCGATGCGACCGATTGGCCGCGCGCAAAGCATCAAATCATCACATTGGATGGCCGCCAGGATTTTGCCCAGCATTTTATCGTATCCGCGGCAATCACCGCCTACGCGGATACCTTTTTATCCAACGCAATCGGACTGTATAAAGAAATAGAAGATGCCCGCAGCGGCAGTGGATTTTCGTTTAACGATATCGCCGCCGATCAGGCGGGAACAGCATTCGGTGAACGCGCCACGACCAGCCAGACAACAGCGGTAAAACTTCAGCAGTGGATTGCCCAGGGCATAACCGACAAGGACCTGATGCCGACCTGGGCCGATTTACCGGAACACCTGCCTAAACCGGTGTTCCAGCAACAGTTTGGTCAGATGGATACGCCGGCTTACGATCAAATGATGAAAAAAATTGAACAACGCGTGTCGGCATTACCCTTTCTGCAATAGCCGATAGCCGAGCATTAATACTTCATTGATTAATCTGCTGTCAGGCGTCTGATCGTCTCAAGCAGCGTTTCATTGTCAGGATCCTTTTCCAAGGCGGAACGCCAGATATTTTCGGCGTCTTCCTGTGCGCCCTGCGCCCACAGTATTTCACCCAAATGGGCTGCAATTTCCGGATCCTGACTGATGGCAAAAGCACGATTCAGATAATTCAGACCTTCTATCAGATTGCCCATGCGGTAATAAACCCAACCCAGGCTGTCCATGATATACGGATCATCCGGTGACAGTTCTACGGCTTTTTTAATCAGCTTCAAGGCTTCCGGTAAACGCAAGCCGCGCTCGGCATAGCTGTACCCCAGCGCATTATAGGCATGTGCATTATCCGGCTTGAGTTCAATCAAACGGCGCAAATCTTTTTCAAGCACTTCAAACCGGCCTATTCTGTCTGCTGCCAGTGCGCGGTCATAGAGCAATTCGGGATAATCCGGAAGATTTTCCAGCCCATCATCCAGCACTTTAAATACTTCCTGATGCGATCCGGAACGCCTTAAAATCTGCGCTTCGGCCAGAATCAGGTGTGCTTTCTGCTGATCATTCGCTGCGGGCAATTGCTGTATCAGCTGACGCGCATCATCCAGCTGTCCCTTTTGGGCCAGCAAGTCGGCGTAACGAATCTGCGCCGGCAAAAAGCGTCCACCTCTTCTGACCTGACGATAAGACGCCATGGCCCGGTCAGTCTGGTGTGTTTCCTCATAAACTCTGGCGAGATGAAAATGAATGGCGCTGGCGTCGGGATATTCCAGCTCAAGTGCTTTCCTCAGGCTTTTCTCGGTTAAATCAAAATCATAAAGCTCGGTTGCCATCAAACCGATCGCCACCATGACTTCCGCATCTCCCGGGTTTTTTTCGAATAATAACTGGAGTTGTTCATCCGCATAATCTTTCTCGCCCTGCTCGATCAGTAGCTTGCTATAAGCGATTCTGACGTCAATACTCTCGGGGTATTTTTCGAGATAAGTGCGATAAAAATCGATGGCCTGCGCGCCGGATCTGCGTTGCAGAATTCTGCCCAGTTGAGCTGCCGCCAGCTCCCAGTCCGGACGCAAGGAAAGCGCGCTGTCCATTTCAGTTGCAGCCGTTTCATATTCACCGCCGAACCACGCTGCCTGCGAAACGGCGAAATGCGCTTCGGGCAATTTGGGATAGGCTGCTGCCAGCTTTTGTATTAACCGGAATATTTCACCTTTATTCGGATTCCGTGACAGCATTTGATTGAGCTGCATAAAAGCACTGGCCGTATTTTCCGGTTCCGCAGCGATGAGTTTCTCCAGATGCGGGAATGCCGCATCCAGCCTGCCCAGATTGACCAGCATCGCTGCCAGTGTCTGCCGCGCATCCAGTGAATCGGGATCATACTCGACCCACATGGCAGCCGCACGTTCAGCCGCAAACGGGTGACGCGCGTGCAAGGCGATTTCACTGGCGCGCTGAGCTATGCGTGGATCGCGCGTTGTCTGTGCCAGCTTCAGATAGCGACTCACAGCCACATCCAGATTACCACGCTGCAGGGCGGTTTCACCGAGCAGAAAATCATACAGGATCGCCGCAGTCAATTCCTGCCGGGGAAGTTTGGACACATCAATCTCGTAATCCTCATAATCCGAATCCGGCGCTTCAGCTTCCTCGGCAATGTCATCAGGTTGTACTTCTTCCCGGACCTCTGAGGATTTTTCATGTTTCTCTCCACCTTCATGCATGGGAAGCTGCGCGCATGCCGTTAGACCGAATATCAACAATGAGGCCAAGATTCTTAGGTTCATGAAAAATCCAGAAATATATTAAAAAAATAGCTACGAAATCAGATAGTAAAAAAAGCGTTTCTCAACTACTTGCCAGGAAATGCTATTCTACTTTTTTGCATTCAATAAAATGTAAAAATAATTGACGCACTCGCGTGATCAAGCCTGCAATCCCCTTTTCAACATAACACGACCACATCAACATTATTACAATCATAATGCGCATTGCCAGTCTGTTAGCTTACTCCTTGAGAGCAATATTATTTCATTAAAGTTCACAGTGTTAGCGCAGAAACAACAATCACACACCGGGAAACAGAATACCTTAAGACGGTCTGCTAGCGCGCCCCAAGCACCACTTCAACAATACTCGTTTTCCCTTCTCTGCGATATTCCAGTGCCACTGTTTGTCCGGCTTCAAGCGACTTCAAAATATCGGCATACGCTTTCAGATCAACAATCGATTTACCGGCAAGCTGAACCAGAATATCACCCGCTTTTAATTGTGCCCGCTCCGCCGGAGAATCCGGCATGACACCATCGACACGCACACCTTCGCCCTGATAGGAAAAATCAGGTATTGTACCCAAGCTTGCGCTGCGTCTGTCACGCGGAACAGGGTTCGATACCGGCGCATTCGCTGCAACAGAAGCGTCTCTGGACGGCAACGTAACAGTCAGCGGTTCAATACGATTCGACAAATATTCGACGGCTTCCTTAAGCACGGCGGCTACCTTGACAAGCCCGGCTGCATCGATTTTATCAATGGTATCACCGGGCGCATGATAATCTTCATGCGCACTGGCAAAAAACTGTACTGCCGGGATACCGGCTTCGATAAAAGCAGATTGATCACTGGAACCGAAATCATTGGCCACCGCATTCACCGGAATTCCGGTAACCCATCCCGCACCACGAAAAATATGCACCCATTCACGCGCGCTGTCGGTTCCGAATAACGTGACCGGATTCCCGCCAAGCCGCCCTACCGTATCAAGATTCAGCATAGCCGTAATTTTTTCCGCGGGATACTGCTTTGTATTGCTCAGATAATATCTGGCGCCCAGCAAACCCGATTCCTCACCGGTGAATGCAACAAAAATGATGTTGCGCTCGGGTCGCCATTGTTCCTCCGCCTGTCGGGCCAGTTCCAGCATAACGGCAACGCCGCTGGCATTGTCATCTGCACCGTAATGGATTTTCCCTTCGTTTCCGGCTTTCACATCCGGCCAGCCTGTGCCGAGGTGATCGTAATGCGCGCCAATGATCAGGCTTTCTGCTGCCAACTCGGGGTTTTTTCCGGGCAAAACGCCAATCACATTGCGTAATACAACTTTCCCTTTGGGCATTCCCACATCCTGCCGCCAGGATTGCATAAAATGATTTCCATCCCCTCCGGGTTGCAGACCGGCAAGGCGAAACTGCTGTGCAATATAATCGGCAGCCTGATCGAGTTCGATGCTCCCCAGTTCACGCCCTTTCAGCGGCTCACTCGCCAGGAAAGCAATGTCAGCCATCATTCGATCTTCAGAAAAAAACGGCGGTAATTGCGCCAGTGCCTGACGCGATGCCAGTTTGCCGGTTCGTAGATGGTCAACGATTTTACCATCAGCTTGCCGCACTGCCAGTGATAACGGTGAGCTGATTATCGGCCATTGGCCTTTGAGAACATTGGTCAGTTCATCGCCTTGAAAAGCAAGATAGCTGTATTTACGGTAATGCGGCAGTTTGCGTGCCAATTCGGCTATCGCCCGTGATGTATTCCCGGCTACCCATAACAGTGTTCTATCCGGATTGTCAGGTTGTCTGGCAGTCAGTACGATTGAATGTTCATCCGGTATAAAATTCCGGCCATCCAGCGTGAATTTCTGGTCAGCATAATGCACCGATTGTCCGGATAAAGCGTCTGTCACATGATCCGCAAACCGGTTCTGCCATCCCATAATCCAGACCGTACGATCCGGCGGCAGCACATTCAATTCATTGTCCAGCTTCACTTCAAATTGCCCAGGTTGCGTTCTTTGCCAGTTATTCGCCAAATCCTCATATGCCTGAAGAATCCGGACATCGGCATCCGCCGGCAGAATCAGCAGCGGATCTTCCGCACCGAATCCCTGCGACAGCGCGGAAGGTATTTCACGGTTGTCCAAGCGCCGGAAAATATCAAATTGCGGATCAACGTCGATACGCACAGGCCGGGTTGCAAAATCCAGTTCAATCTCATGGGCACGCTGCTGCAAAACGATTTGCGCATGATGCACCTGTTCTTCGCCTTCCAGATGCACAGCGACAGGCACTTGCAACTGGTATAACTCGCCCTCCTGGGTTTGTTTCAGCACAGCTTTAAGCTTATAGCCCTGTGCTGTTTTGGTTACAGACGCCGATTCGACAACCAGATCGGGTGCACCGATTCGATGAACCCATTGTTCAAAAAATGTGGAAAAATCCCGCTCCACCACTTCACTGAACAGGCGTTGCAAATCTGCAAAAGTCGCCTGTTTGAATTTAAACTGACTGTAAAACCGCTGCAATACACGGATAAAATCCGCATCCCCTACTTCCTGCCGCAACATATGGAAAAACAGCATCGTTTTACCATAACCTACTGCTTCGGAGCTTGAGCTGTGCCGTGAAACAAAACGTGCGATCGGAAAATCAAGTTCTTTACCGACAAAATCCGCATATTTTTGCAGAACATCCCGCCGGTATTCTTCCCCCTGGCCGCGCTGTTCGTTGACCAGATGGTCGGCGAGATATGCCGTCAATCCTTCCGCCCAATTACCTGCCGCGTAATCGACAAACACACCGTTACCCCAATAATTGTGCAGGATTTCATGCGGGTAGGATGAATGCAGAATAAAAGGGAAGCGAATGACTTTGGGGCCCAGCAAAGTAAACGATGGCATGCCGTAACCGGTTTCCCAGAAATTCTCGACCAGCGCAAATTTGGCATAGGGATACGGCCCGAGCAGTTTGTTATACATACCGATATACTGTGCGGTAACATCCAGATATTTCTTTGCCAGCGCCTCGTCTGCTTCACGTAAATAAACCAACGCTTCAACCGCGCCTGTCGACTGGGTATAGCGTTGATAGCGTCCCGCAACAAGATAGATATCGTCCTGTGGATGCAATTCTTCCCAGACCAGGGTTCGCTGCTGTCCGTCCTGCTGCGCGTTGAGCAGGCGTCCCTGACTGACCGCATCCCAGTCTGCGGGCAGGCTGATATTTAACCGGAAAGACACCATCGGATTTTCAAACTGCGGATACCAAGCGGTGGAATTGGCCAGAAAAATGCCTTCTTCGGAAATCACGCCCGGCGTATAACTGAAACTGCGCGCGTATTCCTGTCCCGGCTCCTGTACCGCGTGATGGATCTGACCACGGTAATGCAGCGTTACGGACTCCGTTGACGGCGCAGCGGTCAACATATAATGCTTTAATGGAACAGGAGCGCCTTTCATTGCAGCCCCCGATGGCAATGGCGCTACCTGGCCGCCTTCGACGCTGTCAATGGTCAAATGCGCATGCAGACTGAATTTCAGTTGTTTTGACTGCGGCAAGCGGATGCGATCTGTCACTTGAATTTCATGACGATCAGGTAACAACACAACATCCATATCATGAAAAACTGTTTCACTGCTGGCTGACCCTATAACCGGCACCAGACAAAACAGCACGATCAGCACACAACATATTATCTGACCGACATAATAGCGTGCTTTCTGCGTAACGATGGACAACATGACATCCTATGAAAAATTAAACAACTTCTTTTTATAATCCGCAAACAACCTGGAAATTTTCACGCGCGTGCATACATGCTTTATACACGCTTTATTCATACAACTTCCTTTACAACCGCCCTACAACTTCCCTTTCGGCGCGCTTTGCCTGCCCAGACAGTCAAAATAGATCGCCGCATCGGGCGCAGTCTGACTGCGCTGAGACTGCCACAGCATTTCGGCCAGGCACTCCATCATGCGATGCATGGCTTCATGTTCACCGCCCATTTGCTGCCGCAAACGGATAAAACGATCACAAATACCGGTGGGTTGATTGATCGACAGTTGCTCTTTGATGGCAACATGCATACTCATATGCAAAAACGGATTTGTATCTCCCATTTCCGGCAGGTAATCCCTGTCGCGATAGACTTCAACATTATCCAGCATTTCATGATACTCCGGATGCTGCAGAATGACTTCCAGTGCAATTTGCTCGATACCAGTCAGCATTTCCTGCCGACTGTACTTAGCCCAGCTGTCAAAAAACAAATGACGCGCCTGATCTCTCGTAGGTTTGAACATAATCCTGCAAACTTAAACAGATTGTCAAATTTTAGATGGTTTTTTCCTTGAATTCGCACAAATGCTGAATCATGCATTTACCGCATTCAGGTTTTCTGGCCTTGCACACATAACGCCCGTGCAAAATCAACCAGTGATGTGCATCATGCTTGAATTCTTTGGGAACCACCTTAAGTAGCTTTAATTCAACTTCCAGTACATTTTTACCACGCGCCAGACCAGTCCGATTGGCTACTCGAAAGATGTGCGTATCAACAGCAATGGTCGGCTCGCCAAAAGCGGTATTCAAGACCACATTGGCTGTCTTGCGCCCCACGCCGGGCAATTCTTCCAGCGTCTCACGCGTACGCGGCACCTCACCGGCATACTTATCCATCAGCAATTGACAGGTCGCAGCGATATTCCTGGCTTTTGATTTATACAAACCGATGCTTTTAATATACTCCAGCAAACCGGTTTCACCCAGAGCGACTATTCCCTGTGGTGTGTTTGCCCGCGGGAATAGTTTCCGGGTTGCCTGATTGACGCTTTTATCCGTTGCCTGTGCTGATAAAATCACTGCGATCAACAATTCAAAAGATGACTGGTACTCAAGCTCGGTCATCGGGTGCGGATTAGACGCCTGCAGACAGGCAAACATTTCACGACGTTTCGCTGAATTCATACCGCGCGCCGCTATTTATTGATCTGCGCACGCATTGCCGCAGCCCGTTTGAGCGCTGTCTGCACAATGTCATGTTTTCGGCTGCCCGCACTACGCTGCCCGGAAAAATTATCCTGCGAATGAATCTCCTCGGTTAATGGCGCAACGGCTGTTTCTTTGTTCCTTGTTTTGTCGGACGAAAGGCGTTGCTGTCTGAATTTATAACGCGAACGGGCACGATCAGCCTTTCTTTTCAATGCATCGGCAATATCTCCGGGAGTACCTTGCAGTTCGAGCGCCGGAACCATTGCAATGCAATCCATCGGACAAGGCACTACACACAATTCGCATCCGGTACATTCATCGGTCAAAACGGTGTGCATTTGTTTGGCCGCACCCATGATTGCATCCACCGGACAGGCGCGTATGCAGAAGGTACAACCGATACACAGGTTCTCATCAATGACGGCTACAGTACGCGGTTTAGGCAGTCCATGCCGTGTATTCAGCGGTTTGGATTCGATACCCAGCAATGCTGCAATATTGCGAATGCCCTCGTCATCACCAGGCGGACATTGGTTAATATCCGCACGCCCTTCTACAATAGCCGTCGCATAGGGCTCACAACCGGCGTATCCGCACTGGCCGCATTGCGTCTGTGGCAATAGCGCATCGATCGCCTTTATGAACTTTTCACTAAATCTCAAGAGAAACCTGCGCTTATTTTATTCCTACCACATTGCGGAAACATGTTGCAATGAGTCTGACCACCCGTTTCAGCCCGCTGCTCTGCCCGTACTTATTTTATTCCTTATTCCTTGCTGCTTATTCCTGCTCGCAGGCCGCTTTCCATTCAGCCTCATTCAAACTTCCGGATAACACTCTTTGCCACTGCTGCGGCTGGTTATAGGAACGCAAAAGATCACCTTTCTCCAGATTCCAGCTGAACAATGAAAATGCCAGATCGCGCATTTGTCCTTCCTTGCAATCATAATCACGGCGGATTTTTTTAGATAAGAAATTGGTTCCGGATGCCTTCTGTTCTGTTTTGTAATCAACCAGAGTCCACATTTTGACTCTATTGGCCGCTTTACGCGCAGAAGTTAAATCCACATAAACCGTATACCCCCCGTCTTCATCGCTTTCACCCACCGGAGTCCACTCCGCCATTACATCCGGAATCATAAGAAACAATATTAAAACAAATATAATTTTTTTCATCGTTAAAATTTCAACTCTGATCATCAAAAAAGCAAATTTTAAAAAGCCTGACTCGGAAATAGTACTCGATTAGACACGACTCAAGGGTTTAATTGTGATTCAGTACCTGGTAGCCGCACCACCTTTTTGATTGATTTTTACATTATCGCTACACAAATGCAATGAATGACCGGATATATCCCATATATCTCTTTTCTCAGGATGTTCGGCGTCACTTTGTTATACCCGCAACAGCTTCACTTTTGTCGCGGCAAATCATTGTTCACGCCGAGCGGAACCCTTCTCTCCCTTCTCTTCGACGCAATTACACGCTAGACTGATAGATTCATCATAGTCATAGTATATGCGTGATTGTTTTTTGACTGACCCCACCATTTCCTGCCATGAGAGCGCTCAAATGAATTGTAATCACCGCATCGCGTTAATTCTTGTTCTACTGGCTTTGGCAACTGTTCTGGCGGGTTGCGTGACGCGCCAGAAAGATCGCAACATGATGCAGATCGCCGATGCGCAAAGTACGATCTCACCCAATCGCCCTTTCTTCAAAACAAATCGCAGAACCAGTTATGAAGATCATGGCACATTCATCATGGTGGAAGGCAATCAATGCACCGCGCGTGACAGAGGACCGGAGCCGGCAACCATGTTGATCACCGTTGACATGCCACCGTATGTCAACCAGGGAACGGTGATTCTGAATGGCTGGGATTTACGGTATTTAAACAAGGACCATAAAGTACGCACGCTGCGCGCGGACATCACGCACAGTAAACTGGTAACCAGTGTCGGTTCGACGACACTGGTCTTTGAAGTCGCCGGTGAAATCAGCGATCAGAACTGGGATGACGCCTATGAGTTTTGCGTGCATTACACCGGGTTCGGCTTTAATACGACACAAATCGACGCGCGGATTGAAGGCGATTACAGCGGCATTGACACCTGGACCTTGCAGACCGTGGCAAAAGGCCCTGTCGCTACCCTGGAAAGCACATGGCGTGATGGCCTGTTAAAAAGCAGCGACTCGATCGTCATCATGCCACGCGGCTTTGATTTTCAGTTCGATAATGCATTTGAATGCGAATTGCGCTTCCCGCCATGCCGCTGGGCGGATCCATCCAACCATTATTTGCGTCAGATCGCTTACAGTCTTTATCAGATCGGCGCATCGCCTAACCTCAACCACAAACCGCACTGGGCAACACAAACCCTCTTCAAAGACAACAGCACCCACGCGCACTGGGTTAAAACCCGCACCACACTGATTGGCGGCAATAGCGTTAAGCTCCGCGCCGATTTCCTCGCACTGAATCCGCGTTCCGGGAAAACAAAGACCTGCCGCAATGGCGTTGAGGGTATCGTGCGTACAGAGACGTTTCGTATCCGTGATTTACCCTATGATTATGCCATACCGATGTTGACCGGCTGGGATTTGAACTATGAGTGCGATGATCAACATGTGCAACGCGCCGGTATCTGGATACATGACATTCGTTTTAACCCGCAATCCGGTGAGCTGGAGTACAAAGTCTCATCCATCCTCCGTGATCGGGATGGCGCTCCGGGTTTCAATGCGGTACATCGCGTCAGCGTTCTGGGGTTAAATCGTTCCGCGACTTCCCCGGCAGAACGTACAGCGCCGGATATTCAGATCCGGCTCAGGAATCATGACTAAGCATCTGACTCTCAACCATAAACCTCCAATATCAACAACACAGCCAAAGCCCTATATTTATTTTCACCATTTGTCAACACAATTTACAAGCCCCGTCGGATTGCACAAAACGCACGTTACACAAAACAACTATTAATCAGATCATTACCAATGACGGCAAAAAACTGAGCGTGGCAACATTTATGCAATAAACAGTTGTAATTTTGCTGAAAAAGTTATAGCTTTACTGAAAAATAAAGAAAAGGTTTGCGTGTTCATTATACGTTCAAGTATGCTTGACCTCGCGTCAGGTATGGTTTTTTTCCTAGCGCTGCGGGGATTATTACATGAATGGCGTCATATTTCGCCCTGGAATTTTAACGAATCATAATTATCAAATATGGAGGGTTGCGCTTTGATCGCTCATAATAAACTAAAAATTAAGGGGACAACATTTGTCCTTGGTAGTGCGCTGCTTTTTAGTTCAACGGCATATGCCACCACAGCTAATACGCCTTATGGCCACGACACCTATGCCGACTTAAAATCAATAGAAATAGATTCCGATGAAAAAGGTTTGATAGAAAATCTGACCGGATTCAAATACAACAAAACACCTTTTCTGCAATCACTGGGCGTAAAATTCGGTGGCTGGGTTGATATCGGCTTTACCGGAAACCCTACTCATTCGAGTGGTTCAAATGGCCCGGTCACATTTAACAACGGCCCGAATCAATTCAGACTACATCAGGTTTATGGTTACATTGAACGTGAAGTCAATACAAATACGGAAACTTTCAGTGTCGGTTTTCGTGCGGATTTATTATACGGTGCAGATGCAGGCTATACTTTTGCATCAAACTTCGATGCTGATGAAAACTTTGTTGGCCGACTCCTGGATCCTAACAAGCAGCATCAACTGGCATTCCCGCAAGCGTATGTGAATATCTATGTTCCTGTGGGCAACGGCTTGACCTTTCAAGTTGGACATTTTTATACGCTGATCGGATATGAAGTCGTACCTTCCGCGGGCAATTTCTTCTTCTCACATGCCTACACCATGCAGTATGCCGAGCCGTTCACACATACCGGTGCATTGGCGATATATCCCGTAAACAATAATATTACGGTTAAGGGTGGGGTTGTTACCGGATGGGATGCGCATTTCAATCAGCCCGCAAACTTTCTTGGCAGTATCAGCTACACCACGGATGACGAACGCACGACGCTAACCGGCGCAGTGGTCAGCGGCAGTACGGAATCCGTCTACTCAACGGGCATCGGCGCAGGTACTGCAAAAGTCGACCATCACCGCACGATGTACAGTCTGGTACTCGAACACAGCTTCACTGACAAATTACATTACGTATTACAACATGATCATGGCAACCAGTCGAAAAACGCATATGAACGATCTGCGCAATGGTATGGTATCAATCAATATGTTTTCTACGACGTCCTCCACAACCTTACAGCCGGTTTACGTATGGAATGGTTCCGGGATGATGACGGCGTGCGGATTAATGGATTTACTGACAACTACATCGGTGTGACCGGCGGTTTGAATTATACGCCGATTGCAGGTTTTACGATCCGACCGGAGGTCCGTTATGACCGTTCGACTTCAAGCAGAAAAATAGACAGAGCATTCAATAATGGAAAAGACAACGACCAGATTCTGCTATCGGTAAGCGGCATTTTCCGTTTTTAAGTTTCTAACACGCTTATTTTATTGTTTTTCATCTCAAAAAACAGGAAGAGAGAGTGAATGTTTCCGTTCCTTTCTCTTCCTTTTTGCCATCTAACCGCGGCCACTAAAGGCCAATACTATTACGATCGAAGAGCTGTTTTTTTCTTTACCGTTTTAGTCAGTGTTAAAGCAAAATATAATCGAATTGAGTTTTTTATTCTTTTCCAGTCTGATTTTTATTCTCTGTTGTTGACAATAAAAAACCAATCAATTCCTATTTATGCCAGAATAACAACCCTTGGCACCCTATGTTTTTCAACAAAATGAAAAAGCTATTTAAGTAAAATAAAAACTGTATTCCAGAACTATTTAATTTAAAAATTATTTGTAGCCTAGAAATGCCTTGCACTATTTTTATTCTCGAATATGACTGCATCATACAGATGTAAATAATTTTCGATAAGTACTGTATACTGAATTATATTGGTTCCCATAGGTTGACAATAAATTAGATGATGCAAGACCTTAATTTATTCGGTATCTATGCGCGCGTCGTAGAAGCTGGAAGCTTTGCTGAGGCCGCGAGACGCATGGGTATTTCGCGCTCCGCGATCAGCAAGGCCATTTCCAAGCTGGAAAAAAATCTTGGCGCACAACTGTTAAACCGCAGCACCCGGCACCTCAGCCTGACTGAAGCAGGTACCGTACTCGCAGAACACGCAGCACATATTCTTGACGAAGCAGAGCAGGCCGAACGTTTTGTAAACAGTCTGCAAGCGGAACCGCGCGGCATGTTGAAAGTCAGCACCTCCGTCGCCTTCGGCACACTGCATGTCGCACCCGCGCTGGCCGATTTTCTGGCACGTTATCCCGAAATCCGGATCGATTTAACCATTACTGATCGGCCAGTTGATCTGGTTGAGGAAGGTTATGACGCGGTGATTCGGGTTACCAACGAACCGGATCTGAACCTCATTGCCCGCAAGCTGGCGCCTGTACGTCGTAAATTATGCGCCACGCCCCAGTATTTTGAGAAAAACGGCATTCCGCGAACACCGGAAGATCTGATTAAACATAACTGTCTGGATTACACGCTTTCAGGAGAACAAGGACATTGGAATTTTACCGGCCCTG
This sequence comes from uncultured Nitrosomonas sp., assembly GCA_964464365.1. Lineage (GTDB taxonomy): Bacteria > Pseudomonadota > Gammaproteobacteria > Burkholderiales > Nitrosomonadaceae > Nitrosomonas. The sequence goes on from CAYXFV010000031.1 coordinate 21,743, forward strand.
AAGGCATCATTACTGTGCCTGTTTCAGGCAACCTGCGCATCAACGATGATGACGCGCTGTCTCAAGCCGTGCTGGGGGGGCTGGGTATCGCGTTACTGCCGACATTTACTGTCGGAAAAGAATTGCAAAGCGGAAAACTGCAGGCCGTGCTGTCTGAATATATCGCAGTGGAACGTTATGTCTATGCCTGTTACCTGCCCAGCCGCCATGTACCGACCAAGGTGCGTTCCTTTATTGATTTTCTTACCATGCGCATCGGCACAATACCGTATTGGGATCAGGATTCACACATATCGCCATAAATATTTTATTCGCCATGCAACCGGAGCTGCTCAAGCAGGTTTGCCAGATCATCGGGTATATCCACGCACCATGCCATTATCTGCGCATTTCCTGGATGGCAAAGCGATAGCTTCCATGCGTGCAGCGCCTGCCGGGGAAATGCGTTCAGGCACATTCCGATTTCCGGCGTGATCTTCCCCGGCCTGCCGCCATAAACGGGATCACCCACCAAAGCATGGCCAATTGAGTGCATGTGAACACGGATCTGATGCGTGCGCCCTGTTTCCAGACTGCAATGCAATAAAGAACATCCTGTCAAATGCTCAAGAATCTGGTAATGCGTGCGCGCCGGCTTTCCTCGTAAATGAACAGCCATTTTTGTACGATGCACCGGATGGCGGCCAACAGGCGCATCTACACTGCCACTGCCTGCAACCCGCCCCAGCACCAAGGCCAGATATTCACGTTTAACTGTACGCTGCTGCAGCTGGCGCACCAGATTGGTTTGCGCTTCTATTGTTTTTGCAACGACCATTAATCCGCTGGTATCCTTATCCAGTCGATGAACAATACCTGCGCGCGGTACATGCTCAAGCCGGGGTAAATAATGCAACAGCGCATTCAATAGCGTACCCTGCCAGTTGCCATTTCCCGGATGCACCACCAGACCGACCGGCTTATTGATAACGATCAGCGCATCGTCCTCGAAAACAATATCCAGCGCAATAGCCTCAGCCGTATGTCGATTCTCAACAACAGAAATATCCGGATGAATTGCAACAGACTCCCCCCCCCAGACCTTCTGCTTAGCCACGCAATTCTGACCATCCTGTTTCACGCGCCCATTGACAATCCAGCATTGAATACGGCTGCGTGACCAGTCCGGCAATAATTTTGCCAGTACGTAATCAAGCCGCTGACCGGCATATTCCGCAGGAATCGCCAAATGTATAACCGATTCACCCGCTTCAAACCATGCGAGTGATGAAGCCTTTACGTTATAATTGTTTTTTGGTTCCATGCTTTTTTTGGCTTTATATGATGATGTTCAAAAACATTGCGTTGATTTTAATTCTGGCGTCGATACTATCCGCATGCGGTTTACTGCCCGATCAGAAAGAAGATACCCATAATTGGTCGGCAAACCAGTTTTACGAAGAAGCGAAAGAAAAATTAAGCAGTGGAAATTATGCTGCCGCAATTAAATTATTCGAAGGACTGGAAGCACGCTACCCTTACGGTCGTTATGCGCAACAGGCGCAACTTGAAACGGCTTACGCACATTACAAGAATCAGGAGCAGGCGTCGGCTATTGCGGCAGCCGACCGTTTTATCAAATTGCACCCCAATCACCCCAATGTTGATTATGCCTATTATATCAAGGGGCTGGCCAATTACCACGACAACTGGGGCATTATGAGTTTTCTGACGCGTGGTTTTTTAAAGCAGGACATGAGCGAACGTGACTCAAAAGCATCGCGCGAATCATTTGAAAACTTCAAGGAACTGGTGACACGCTTTCCGAATAGCAAATACGCTCCCGATTCCAGACAACGAATGGCACATTTGTTGAATATGGTCGCCATGAATGAAGTCCATGTGGCGCGTTATTATATGAAGCGGCACGCCTATGTTGCAGCAGCCAATCGCGCGCAATACGCAGTCCGGGAATACCCGCTCACACCAGCAGCCGAGGAAGCACTCTATATTCTGGCTCAAGCCTACAATGCGATGGGAATGCATGATTTGAGCGACGACGCCGAACGTGTTCTAAAACGGAATTTCCCCGGCAGCAAGTTTCTGGGCGATATTCAGGAGTCTGAAAACCCGTCGTGGTGGAAACTCTGGTAATAACAAAGGTTTATTGGTTATCTTTTAAATGCACCGTCAGAACATCACATTCAGCATTAAAAATGACCCCCTTTGCCGTTGACCCCATCAGCGCAGCCAGCCCATGGTGCCCGTGCGAGCCGACAATGATCAGATCGATTTGCTCTCTTACCGCAAGCTCGGTAATTTCCTCCTGCGGCCTGCCCCAGATCAACCAGCGTTTGGCCGGTACGATATTCAGGTCATCGCATATCTGATTAAATTTGTCTTTTTCAGCTTCCAGAAGCAAATCGCCGGATTGAGCGCTTAAAGTAATCATGGTTCCATACGGTGTATCAGGCATGGGAATATTATCCAGGACATGAATCACACTGAGTTCGGCATTAAATTTGCTGGCCAGATGTTTGGCCTGTTTAATGACGACGTTACCATAATCTGAGAAATCGATTGCGACAAGAATTTTTTTATAATCATTCATAACTATGCTCGCTTAATAACAGTCCGATACGGTGGTTTCTTTCAACAATCCCAATTGAATAAACTCTATCATATCCGGCGCGGCCAAGGTAAGCGTATTCTTGTATAACGCTGCTATCACACAGCATCGCCACGACAACCCAAGAAAACAAAATGTATTCAGCAACGTTTCTGAATGCCCCCCCGCCCATCTGAACGCTATCGAACCCGATCTGAACCATAGCTTAAATGGATAAGTCCAAAAACAAACCATCATACAATTACTTATTTTGCAAAATTTTAATCTTTCATTAACATTAACTTGACATTGCCTTGGCTATAATATTTCGGGCTGCATGCCCTAACCTGATAATGATGATGAAGGGCATCACAACCAGGATGATATCCAGTCCATCGCGCTGCAAAACATATTCAACCGGATACGTTTCTTGACCATGAGTTTAATGATAAAAAACGATCATATAAGGACTATTACATCCAACCCAACTGCCAGCAATCTCTGTCAACAATTGCTCCTGCTGGAATTATCATCGAGCGCGCATTCATGAATATTTTAATCGTTGAAGATAATCAGGATATTGCGGCCAGCATTTATGACTATCTCGAAACCTTGGGTTATACGATTGATGCGGCAAGCGATGGCGTAACCGGATTACACCTGGCGCTGACCCGGGACTATGACGTCATCATTCTCGATCTGGGATTACCGGGCATAGACGGCACTGAACTCTGCCGCAGGCTTCGCCAGGATGCGCGGCGCACCATTCCGGTAATCATGTTAACCGCCAGAGATTCACTCGAAAACAAACTGGAAGGTTTTAAATCCGGCGCTGATGATTACTTAATCAAACCATTCGCATTAAAAGAACTGGCAGCGCGCGTTAAAGTACTGTCCGAGCGCATCAGGCGCATACCCGCGTCTCAACTGCAAATTGGCGACCTCTCGCTCAATATGGAAACCCATGTCGTACATCGAGCGGGAAAGCATATCAACCTCAATCCAACGCTATTTCGTCTGCTGGCTTTCCTGATGCAGAACCCGCACCGCGTAATCAAGCGGGAAGAACTTGAATACGCCGTGTGGCAGGATAACCCACCCGACAGCGATGCACTGCGCACGCATCTTTCAAATTTGCGTCAGGCCGTCGACAAGCCTTTTAATCAACCGCTGATATATACCGTACGCGGCTTCGGTTACAAATTGACCGATAGATAACAATGCAGAGGACTAAACGCCTCCGAAGACGCATCACACTAGCGTTCCTGCTATTTGGCGTTTTTTTGACACTCATACTGGGCATCAGCCTTGTTGCGGCGTTGAAATCCATCGAAACGGAAATACTCGACGATATACTCCATACTGAGCTGAGCGAATTTCAAAGACAGACGGAAATCGCTGCGCACACTCCCGGCATTTCGTATTCGCGTTCAACAATTGTCATTTATACGACCGCGCTTTCCGAACCGGATAATTTGCCGGAACATGTACGCGATCTCCCCCAAGGGATACACGACATCGTATTCGATGGGCACGATTATCGCGTTCTGGTCCAACATATTAACGACATCAGATATGTCGTGCAATTTGATGACACCAGCATTCACAAGCGTGAAGACGATTTCATCCACCTGGTCGGGCTATGCGCCATTCTAACCCTGCTCACTGCGTTAGTCATTGGCTGGGCAGTTGCCGATCATGTCATCCGCCCTATAAAACGCCTCGCCTATCAAGTCATGGCGTTCAGGAACCAGCCGGGCGAGACGCTTGATTTATCTGAATTCGGCGATGATGAAATCGGTGTTCTGGCACGCAAACTCAAACACTACCATGAACAATTGCAGTATTTGCTGATTCGCGAAAAGGAATTCGCAAGCAATGTGAGCCATGAGTTGCGGACGCCTGTAACCAGTATCAGCATGGCCGCTGAAGTACTGGCAGCCAAAGCGGATTTATCAACTCCGGAATATGCCCGGATTCAGCGCATTCAACGTGCGGCAGGTGAAATGTCTGAATTGATCGAAACGTTTCTGATACTGGCACAGATCAACGATGAATCGACACAAAACCATGCCGCCTGCATTATGGAACCGCTCGTGTATAAAGTCATTGAACAGCAACGCGTATGGCTGAGTGGTAAACCGGTCAAAGTCAACGTTAAAATAAACGGCTGGCTGGAAGTTGCCGCGCACGCCGGCATACTCAGCGTTCTGGTGGCCAATCTGATCCGGAATGCATTCCGCCATACGGAAAGAGGCATCATTACAGTCACTTTATCGACCGACCGATTGTCAATCAGCGATACCGGCGTCGGTATTGATCCAGCCATACAGGCGCAATTATTTAAAAGCTATATTACGCACAAATCGGGAGATAGCAGCAAAATTGGCCTGGGTCTGACGATTGTTCAGCGAATCTGTGAACGTTATGGCTGGAAGATATGTTTTGAAAGCGAAAAAGATCAAGGCTCCCGATTCACGGTATTGTTCAAATCATAACCGCTCTGGATTCCTGTGGAATCCATTTTCTTTATGTGGTTTGAGGGCGAACCAGCAATATCGAAGCATTGACACTGGAAACCAGCTGCTCAGCGACCGAGCCTATAAAAAAGCGCTCCAGTCCCCGACGATTAGCCGTTCCCACCACCAGTAAATCAGCCTCCCAGTCAGCAACAACTGCGGCAATCGCTTCGACAATACCGCTTAATCCATATTCAGCATCTGCATACACAAGACGGGTTTCAATACTAAGTACGCTGACGGATAATTGAGCTTGCGCCAGTATTGCATTACCGACATTGGCATCATCTGCGGCATCTCCCTGCAAAGAATGAACAATACATAATGCCGCGTTATAAATATTGGCGATATTTTCTGCTTCTGCTAACGCATGTCTGGCTGTCTCGCTACCATCAACAGCGACCATTATTCTTTTGTACATTTCGCTACCTTTAAATAGAAATAGAGTAGATTGATTCAGAAAGAGCGGATTATTCATCCGCTCTTTGTTCAGTCTGGTCTGTAAATAGAATTACTGCAGATTGGAACTGTCTTTCTTAAGATTCTCGAAATACCGTTTGATGACCGCTCTTCCAGGCGTTTTATCATGATTGGTGTACACCATATAATGAATAAAACCATGTATGGTCATCGCAATCAACAAGCCTTCAAAAATGCCGACCATAAAGACCAGACCGCCGCACACAAAGGCCAGCATCAGTGCATAAGGACCGTAATGCGTGACATGAATCAATCCGGCAATCATCTTATAACCGGTAAACATCATGATTGCCGCCAGCGCGAATTTCGGCAGATAATCCAGATATTCCGTATTGAGCATGAAGAAAGCAATGACAAAACCGATCACGAGTACCGAAAATTTGGTATACGCACCAGCCAGTTTATTCGTCGTACTTTTAGCCAGCCCATCCAGATTGGTCATGCCGCCGAAAAAGCTTGATCCCATATTCGCAATCCATATCGCCAGCAAGCTGTTATTACTATTTGTTTTACGTTTCAAAGGATCAATCTTTTCAATCGCTGCATTACTCATCACTTGCTCGATCACGTCAATAACAGCCAGCATTGCGCAAAAAAGCACCATATAAATCAAAATTGTTATACTGACATCGGGCTCAGGCAGCGGCAATCTCAGATAAAGCGGCACATCTTCAACATGAATCATCGGCACGGCGATCACCTGGGCCAGCACTGCGCCACCAACAATCAATGCAAAATAAGGAACTGCCGGTTGAGTGTCTTTGAATTTTGAAAACAGATAGAGAAAACAGCCAAGACCAGCCGCTGAAATAGCAACGATCTGATAACGCGCCGTATTCCAGAATTCTTCTGTCACAACATCGTCGGATATTTCGTAGGTGAATTCAGAGAATTTCAGGAAAATCTTCAACCCCACCCCGGCCAACAATCCTTCGACCAGATAAGCCGGAACAGCAATCAACAAATATTTCTGCCAGTTAAAGTACCAGATGAGTGCCTGCATAGCGGCGGTCAGAAATATACAGAACGCCATGTTTTGAATACCAAAAGTAGCCACCCCCATGGCCAGCACAGGCGCCAGCCCAGCTGCGATGCCCGGCGCGCCGATATAGTTACCGGGCCGGAACCAGGCGTTAATCCAACCGACAAGACACGCGAAAGCCACAGTCGCCAGACCGACCTTGATCGGATAATCGGACATAATCGCAATACCAATCGATAACGGAATGGCCATTGCGCCTGTTATTAGGCCCGCAGCGGTATCGCGTACAAAATACTGTGATTGAAAAGCTGCCGATCCTTTCTTCGCAGCCTGATTGGCATCGTGAGTTTGTTGGTCATCGGAACGTGACTTGTTTTCCGTTTGGGTCTGCATAATCTATGATCTCTCCAGTTTGATTAACACTCAAAGTGCATGTACTTAAGCAAGCAACAAATACTTGTCAAACAAATATCATAATCAATGTTAAAGCAATGCCAAATTTGTGTTAATGTTTTGTTAAATACTACTATTCAATTACTTAGTTAATGACAATCGATGTACTGCCGTTCATCAGATGCCGGCAAAGTTTCCTCTGCACAAAAAACAATATGGATTAAATTTTATGATCGCAGCAAGCTGCCGATTTTAAAAATCACCACTGCAATCTCGATTTTTATTTTTATATTGGCCCGGTGAAAAATGGCCGATTCGGTACATGCAGGATGTAACCGATACTTTCCTGCACGCTAACCGCACATCATGAAGCATCCGGCATCGACTTGACACCTGCTCAGGCGGAATGTACCACTAAGGGCACTACATCTGATATTATCAGATTTATTATGATAAAAATGAAAGCTTCACGTCGGTGCTTCACGTCAGTTTCAGTCAGTTCCATTGAGTAACTGGTCAGTGTAAATACGGTCATGGTTTTTTATCAAGAGGGAGGTTTTTATGAAAAAATATATCAAATCCTTAATTTCAACAATGGGTCTGCTGGGTTTGTTGCTCAGTGTCAATCCGGCTACTGCCGCGACAACCAACGAAATTGAAACCTTATTCAACTGGGCGGAAAACACTTACCCGGAACTGTTTCCCGATCATCAGATCACCCAGACTGTCGATCCCTGGATATTCCGGCACTACCCCGCCACAGGTATCTATGCGGGTGTAAATAATAATGAAGTCTTCGTACTGGGTGGCCCATGGGGGCTGGGTAGTCCCACATTTATCGATACACTGCCCAATCTGCTCGCGCAGATACAGGGAACCGGCGGCAATGGCAGCGTACCGGCATGTAACAACACAGTAGTCATTCCTGACGGCATGGTCATCACCCAAAACGGCAATATTGTCAATATTACGACAAACGGGCAGTGCATCAAAATTCCTGATTCCGAGAATACCAATTTCTGCGAACCGCCCGCCCCGCACCACCCTACCGGCATTTCCATCCTGAGCACCAACACCGTCAGCTCATCCCAGATCACCGGCATTACGACTGATCTCCCGGTTTTACCGGGCTTGGATCTATTCAATGTCTTTTCGCAAAATAGTTCGAGTTGCATTATTAATGCCCAGGAAGAATTGACCAATCTGGTCGTGAACAGCAACGTCTGTTTCGATATGACCGACCAATTGTCAGACCTGACTGAAATTCCTGGCGTAACAATTACTCCACCAGTCACTGTTACAACCGCCACATCGAGTACCCACGAGCGCGTGTCGGATTGCTTTGCCACCAATGCAGCATTTATCACCAATATATACACCGGTGAATCATGGATGAACTTCAACGGTAACTTCATACCTACGGGTTCCAGTTTCTGATATCGCATCACTGTGATGCCGATCCAGGTCTGACAACACACAATGCTGGGGTGATGCATGAGAACTCCAGCATTTTCCCGCATGATCCGGGGAAGTATTCGTAAACCATAAACGATACTTCCCTGGCCGAAGTATAACGCATACAATGCGCACGCACTGCTCCCTCGTCTCCCCAGTAATCCTCAACGTTGTCGAAATACCCGATTCATCCGCCGGATCAATCAATACACTGCTACGCTTTTATTCTGAATTGCACAAATGACATGGGACGGATTTCACCTTTTCTTCGACAGGCGCGAATACGGTATTTTTTCAGTATTTTTTGACACACGGGTAATTCCAGGAATTATTAAATTTATTTGCCAATGATAACGATTATCATTTACAATATTATTCCTATTGCTACTCCTCTCATAAGTCATAAGCCCTTATGTGAGATGTATTACCGCACCAGTCAGCGCATGACAAGATGCGTAGCCGGATGATTGGAAATAGTTTAGTTTTAAATCATTTGACGAACTACCCAGCACATCACTGTTTCATCCTTTCTCCTTCATTGTTTTCCTGGATGTGCTGGGATCTTTTTATTTTACCCATTGCAGGCTCGATATTCACGACGACTGCTTTAATAAAGCATGCATTTACTGCCTGAAAATGCGCATTCTCAAACAGGCTCCGACCACCCCACAACCCCGGTATACGCCGTCAGTAAAATGACGCACCCGAATATAATCCGGTACCACGCAAATACTGTGAAATCATGGTTGCTGATAAAACGAATCAGACCACGCACAGCAAGCAGTGCGCTGAAAAATGCGGCAATGAGGCCGACTGCAAACATACCGATGTCGTCAAACTCCAGGATGGCACGGTTTTTGTAAACATCGTAAAACGTCGCGGCGAACATGATCGGAATCGCAAGGAAAAAGGAAAATTCGGCAGCGGCTTTGCGCGACAGGCCGAAAAGCAGGCCGCCGATAATTGTCGCGCCTGAGCGGGAAGTGCCCGGAATCAACGCCAGACATTGTGCGCAGCCGACTTTCAGCGCATGTTTCCAATCCATGTCATCGGCCTGCTCGACTTCAATCTGATGATCGCGCCGCTCCGCCCATAAAATCACAATACCGCCGATCACCAGCGCCGTGGCCACGGATAGCGGATTAAACAGATACTGCTTGATCACATCGATAAACAGCAGACCCAGTATGGCCGCGGGCATAAATGCAAGAAGCAGATTCAGCACAAAGCGTTGCGCCGATGCATCCGAGCCGATGCCCATGATGATATCGGTAATTTTCCGGCGATACTCCCAGCAGACTGCCAGAATCGCGCCGAGCTGGATTGCGATCATGAATACTTTTTCCCGGTCACTGTTAAAATCGAGCAGATCGCCGATCAGAATCAGGTGACCGGTTGAAGAAATGGGCAGAAATTCGGTCAATCCTTCGACAATGCCGAGGATTAATGCCTTGAGTAATAAAATAAGATCCATGTCAATTGGTTTTGATTTTTATCAGATTGATCGTGTATTAACCGAAGTGACCAGTCATTGAAAAACATTTCCGATGGGCAGATGGACAAAGTAGCCCTCTCCGGCAAAAACAGATCAGGAAGCGGATTTATACAGCATCAATACGCATTCCGAATCTGTTTTTTAACACCGCCGGTAACGCCGACGCATTATCTTGCAGCAACCTTTACAGTTTGCTGTAAATTTCCGCGCCCTGCTCCTTGAATTCAGCCGATTTCTGCTCCATGCCCTGTTTCAGCGCTTCGTCCTCGGCAATCCCCTGGCTGGCGGCAAAATCGCGCACATCCTGGGTAATTTTCATCGAACAGAAATGCGGCCCGCACATCGAACAGAAATGCGCCACCTTGGCACCGTCCTGCGGCAGGGTTTCATCATGAAACTGCTGCGCCTTGTCGGGATCGAGACTCAGGTTGAACTGATCTTCCCAGCGGAATTCGAAACGTGCCTTGGATAAGGCATTATCGCGAATCTGCGCGCCAGGATGCCCCTTAGCGAGGTCGGCGGCGTGTGCGGCGATTTTGTAGGTAATAATGCCGTCCTTAACATCGTCTTTGTCCGGCAAGCCGAGGTGTTCTTTGGGTGTCACATAACACAACATCGCAGTGCCGTACCAACCGATCATCGCCGCGCCGATGGCGGAAGTGATATGGTCATAGCCGGGGGCGATATCGGTCGTCAGTGGTCCCAATGTATAAAAAGGCGCTTCATCGCAATGTTCGAGTTGCAAATCCATGTTTTCCTTAATCAAATGCATCGGCACATGGCCGGGGCCTTCGATCATCGTCTGCACGTCATGCCGCCACGCGATTTTGGTCAGTTCGCCCAGCGTTCTCAGCTCGGCAAACTGTGCTTCGTCGTTAGCGTCATAAATCGAACCCGGACGCAAACCATCGCCGAGCGAGAAGCTGACGTCATACGCTTTCATGATTTCGCAGATCTCCTCGAAATGCGTATACAGAAAGCTTTCCTTGTGATGCGCAAGACACCATTTCGCCATGATCGAACCACCACGCGAGACGATGCCGGTCATGCGTTTTGCCGTCATCGGCACATACGCCAGACGCACGCCGGCATGAATGGTGAAATAATCAACACCCTGCTCGGCCTGTTCGATCAGTGTGTCACGGAATATCTCCCAGGTCAGTTCTTCTGATTTGCCGTCGACTTTTTCCAGCGCCTGATAAATCGGCACGGTGCCGATCGGCACCGGACTGTTGCGAATAATCCATTCGCGCGTTTCGTGAATATTTTTTCCGG
>CAYXFV010000032.1:0-26463 GCA_964464365.1 uncultured Nitrosomonas sp.
GCCTGGATACATCACCAGACAGGCTGAAAAAAGAGTTTTTCTACATCCTCGTTAGATGTCACAGGAACGCGCTGTGCCCATACTGGAAAACTTCAAGAACCGCGTGCGTCACCTCAAGCGAGAGACGTATGCCTTGTATTTGGCAGCGCGTCATCCACGCACGCCCTGGTACGCGAAGCTCTTCGTTGCGGGGGTTGTCGCCTATGCATTCAGCCCGATCGATCTGATTCCGGATTTCGTGCCAGTGTTGGGGTATCTCGATGATCTGATCTTGATTCCTCTCGGAATCGTCGTCGCCATAAAGCTCGTTCCGCCCGAGGTGCTGGCCGAGTGCCGCATCCGTGCACAAGAAGCTACGACTAATGGCAGGCCAGTGAACCGAGTCGCCGCCGTGATAATCATTGGCATTTGGGTGCTCTTGGCGGCACTGTGCGTAATATGGGCGTATGAGGCATTTGCGATGAGCCATCGTCATGAAATAGGAATGTCCGTGACATCTAAAACGACTTGCAGACGATGCGCCAAGGGGCGGCGCGCACCTGAATAAGGAGTTGCCAGTGCCTGAGCTCGTAGTACAAGAAGAAACCACCGGATGCGAAATCACATCGGTTGCCAACATTCTGGGTAAAACGTATTCAGAAATGAAGGCCATAGCTAATGCTATGGGTATTCAAGCCTCCGATAAATTGCTGTGGTCGGATACTCAGTATGTCCGGTGTATGTTGTCCAGCGCAGGCGTTGAAACCTCCAAGGATGATGTCCCGTTCGAATCCTGGGAGGCATTGATCTGGCGTTGTTATCCATCAAACATCATCAGGAAGAAGGCAAGGATTTCTGGCACTGGGTTGTGTTTAAGCGCGTAGATGGCCAATCTTTCGTTCTGGATTCAGCCAGTTACCTGTATTCGAATATTCGAACAGACTTCAATGAAATGCGGCCCAAGTGGTTTATCGAGGTCAAAAATGCATAACCATTTAATCCAGCCAATGCCCGCAAGCGGGCGCGGCTAATTTTTGACGCAGGACGACACCATGAACCATTAACAGAGATACTTTCCTGGATTCCATTGAATCTGCTGATGGAAACGACTACCGGCTTTTCCACTTTACATTTCTGAACAACCTGTCAATCAAACCTGAACGTATAGAACAAATCCACCGCGCTGTCTTCGCCCGCCTGGGTGACAACGGTGATGCTGGGGGTCAGGGTGTAGGTGAGTTTGGTGATGCCGGCGGTGGTTGCGGTGATGCCGCGTTCGTAGCTTAGGTAGGCGCGTGAGGAGATGCGTTTGCCGATGGTGCCGATCTGGCCGCCTAGCGTACTGCCTGCGAACGCGTAGGGGTTGCTGAAGGGGCTGATCTGTGTCGCTGCCTGGCCGGTCTGGGCGCTGTCTGTTGTACTCCCTGGCGTGCTGCCCTGCCGGAAGGAGAATTCGTCGAAACCGAATAAATCCCGAATCTGGTCGGTCACGCCGAAGCCGGATTGCCCGCCGAGAATGGAGTTGGCGGCGGTAACCAGCAGGGACGTATCCAGCCCGCTGACATCGGGCGCGCGGCCGAGTGCAATCCAGGACAGTTTCTCGGTGTCGGGCACATTGGGCGACGACACCAGTTTAATCTGGGGATGCCGCACGGTGCCGGCAACTTCCACGCCGGCCTCGACCTCAAGCCCTTTACGGATTGCCCGCACATTGAGTCCCGGATCGTCGAGCGGGCCGTGGAAATTCACGATGCCGCGCTCCACGGTCAGATTCTGGCCGTAGGCTTTGTAGGTGGTATTCCGTGTGGCAATGGAGCCCACAGCGCTTAAACCTTTCGCGTCATTCCGCAATTTCAGGCTGCCGTCGAGCCGCCCTTCGAGCCCGGCGACGCGCAGATAAAACTGCTGGCCCAGGCTAAGCGTTACGTTCAGATTCATCACGGTGGATTGCGTGTCTGTGGCCGGATCGGGTGATTCTGTTGTGTCATCGGCCAGGATGATATCATCGGCGAGTTGCGGCCGGGTTTCCGGCGGCTGTGTGATGAGGCCGGCGTCAGCGGTGATTTCGCCGTCGAGGTCGAGTACGTTGCCGGACATTTTCGCGCTGCTGTTGCCTGAGGCGACAATCCAGTAATGCGGCGGATGCACGAGATAAACCTGGTCGATCGCAACGTTCAATTGGTGCGCATTGTCGGCAAAGCCGAGCGAACCGGTGATTTCCACCGACCCGTGCTTCTCCTTGCGTTTCAATTTGTTCAGTAGGCGATCCTTGGGCGGCGCTTCATAGGGTGAAATAAAATGGAGCCGGTCGATATGCAGTGCTGATTGACCAAACCGTGCCGCCAGCTGGCCCTGGTCAAGGTTCAATCCTTCATCGGGCAGCGCAAAGGCCAGCTGTTCTCCCGTAATATGGCCCTGCAGCGCGGGTTTGCCGAGTGTGCCGGAAATGGTGGCTTCCAGCGCAATCCCGCCGCCGGCGTGTATCGCGCTGTCGGTCAGGTAGTCCAGCCAGGACAGATCAGCGGATTTTATGCTCAACATACCATTGAGCGGCGTGTGCGATGGGAAAAAATCGCCACTGGTGGCGGATGCGACCGGCAATGCTATTCTGGCGCTTGCCTGACCGAAGTGCTCGCTTGTCAGGTCGAACCGGCCGCTCAGTTGGTCACCGCTCGCATCGATATGCAGCTGCAGATCCTGTAAACCGATGGCGTGCGGCAGTTCTCCGGGCAGATACCAGTCGCCCTGTTCCCGTGAAATCGAAATTTCACCTGCAAGCTGCCTTTGCGCCTGAATGTCCCACTGTCCACGCAGTTGAAGGATGTTTTCCTGCGGAATCAGATCGCTGCCGGGATGAACCCTGATACCTGAAAAATGGCCCTGGCTTTCCCATTTTTCAGGTGACCAGAGTGCGTTTTCAATATTCACTTCGCCATCCGCAACCGTAAACCGTGCATTGCTGAGTGCGGCCTTGTCGCTGCCGAGTGTCAATGCCGCCTGCGTTTGCAGCGTTACCGGCAGCTGTCCGCTGACTGTCAGGCGGGTTAACAAGCCTTGCCAGTACGGTGTCGTGTTTGGTTTGCCGTACCCGACCAGGCCACCGTCAGCCTGCAGAATGACCGATTGTTCCTGGTCAATATGCAAATCGGCCTGTATCGTGTGCTGCGGTATCCGGCCATCCACCTTGAACTGGAGTTGTTCAAGCAGCGTTTTATCCGCAGAGTGGATTTGATTTGCCGAAAGCGCCAGCGCCAGCGCTTCGGGATGTATTTTGCCGCGTGCTGCCAGGTTGCCGATCGATTGAGCGCCGGGCAGCGTCAGTTGAGTACCATCGATATCAAAATCAATCGCAGGGTTGTCGATTGTCCCGCGCATATCGATGTGTGCCTGGAGCGCGCCGGAAAGTCCGAGCCCGGCTTGGTCCAGTGCGGGTGCACTGATCTGTAGGGTCAGCATGTCGCCGGGCCTGCCGTATTTGCCGTGTGCTTTCAGATGGTTCGATCCGACCTGAAGATCGGCCGCACTGGCAATGGCGATCGCGGCGGATGACGGCTGCGCAAATGTTATCTGCCCTTTGCCGCTGACCGGCTGGTGGTTGAAACGGCTTTCCTCGAAGCGGTAATCGAGCGTGCCGGCTAATTCGGGAGAATGGTTTCCGGCGATGTCCAGTTTCAGATTCAGGTTGGACGCATAGCCCTGAATAAAATCGGCGATATTGAATTGCCTGAGCCGGCCTGTGAAATGAAACGGCAGCGTTTCCCCGCCCGCCGTCGCGTCGAGCAGGCTTACCGCACCGCTTCCGCTCAGGCTGGATTGACCGCGGCTCAGATTGACGTGTTCCAGCACAATCCGGCTGGCATTGTGAACGGCAGCCACATCCAGTTTCAGTTTCAGCGGTCGATCGTGTAAGCGGGCTTCGACACGCTGCTGTGCCGCATCGCCGGTCAGTCGGAGTGTGCCGTTTATTCCGGCGGCCTGCCATTGCGTGTCGATAGCCGCGGGATTCAGGTTGCTGACGTTGATTGCGGCCTGTCCGAAGGCTTGCTTGAAATGCCAGGCAACATGGCCGGAAAGGTGCGATTTTTCAGCGAGCAATAGTTTCAGGTTATCCAGTTTCAGCGTCTCTGCATCCAGCAAAACCGCTGTCCGGATAGCGCTGAGCGGCAGTCCGTTTTGATCCAGTGTCGCTGCTGCTTTGTTGACGAGCGTCAGCATACCTTCGAGCCGGTTTTTCGGGTTCAGGTGGAGTGCGGTATGCAGCGCAATGCTGGCCTGCGGTGTTTCAGGGAAAAAATCCGCCGGATTGAAGCCGGTAACGGCGGCTTTGAGTGCCGTTACCATGGCCGCCGGATCTGATGCAAACGGTTGCAGCCGGGCGTCGGCGAAAGCCTGCATGCGCGTATGGCGATGCTGAAGCTTGACGTTCAGTTGCTCGAGCGTTCCGGTCGCGGTGGCTTGCGTGGTGCCCCATTTTTCCGGGGCTTCGTGTTGCAGGATGAATTGCAGGCGAAAGGGCAGAGCGGTTTCTATCGATCCTGAAGCTTGCAAAACGCCGAATCCGGAATTCAGCGCGAGGTGATTGATCGTGTGCTGCCGTGCATCGCTTTTCAGGCGAAGCGACATATCGGTCAGGGTCAGGCCGGGTTGCCGTTCCTGAGCCGGTTGATCGTCAATGGAATAGATACGCAGCGCGCCGATGCGCAGGTGTTCGATGGTCAGCCCGACTGGCAGGGATAAATCCTCGGGCATTGTAGTTTCTTCATCCGATGGCGCAGTATGTAGATCAATGGATTGCACGCTGAATGCATGGATCAGCAGCTCTCCGGCCAGCAGCCGGTATGGCGACCAGTGCATTTCAAATTGATCAATGGCGACCTGTATGGATTCGCTGGTGAAATTCAATCGGCCGATCTGCAGCGCTGCGGCGGTACCGTTCACCGCTTCGAATTGCACCGTCCCGCCACTGATGCGCTGAACCGTGGAGAACAGCCACTGCAGCCCGGATGGCGTATTAAATATCCAGTAGCCGCTGCTGGTGAGCGCGATCGATAGGGCCAGTATGGTGCCGAGCAGCCCTTTCAGAATACGGCGTTGGGGACGCTGTGGCCTGTTGTCCTGCGCAGGCGGGTCATTTTGTTGTTGTGCTTCCATCAGAAATTGACCACCATGGAAAAATGTACGCGGAATGTACCGGTTTCATGCGACCGTGCCAGATCCAGCGCCAGCGGGCCTGCCGGGCTGCGCCAGCGCGGACCGATGCCGTAACCGACAAACAGGTGCATATCTTTGATGCTGTCGGCTGCGCTGCCTGCATCGACAAACGCGGCGGCGCCCCAGTTCTGCATGAACCAGTGGGTGTATTCGATCGTGCCGGTCGCCATGGCGCGGCCGCCGACAATAGCGTTGCCTTCCCGTACGCCCAGGCTCATGAAATCATAGCCGCGCACCGATTGTATGCCGCCCGCACGGAACAGATATTCCTGCGGAATGCCGAAGCGCGATGCGGCAAAGGTATAACCGGCTTCGCCGCGCAGATAGAGGACGCCGTTTTTGCCGATCGGCCACCAGTTCTGCTGGCGGCCGTAGGTGCGGATGAAATCCTGGTCGGAGAGGATCAATTGGGTACCACCGCCGATGCGCAGTTCCGAAACAGTACCGCGCCGGATATTGACCGGATTGTCGATCACGTTGTAACGGAAGCGCCAGTCGAACGCCAGGGCTTCATTGGTCTGGTTGACCGCACCGTCGGGCCGCTTTTCCTCGCGCTGCCAGCTCAGTGAATATTGCCGCTGAAGGCTGGGCGTCTGATAAATGCGCGCGGCGTCGACACGCTGCCGTACCGTGACAAGGTCTTTGATATCGGTTCTTTGCATGCTGGCACTGGCGGCATAATAAATATTGTTCTGATCGGGCAGGGTATTAATGCCGACTAACGCTGTCTGGCGCTTTTGCTCCAGGCGTAACAGGGTGTTGAAATTCCATGCGCGGTGCAGGAAGTTGTGGTTGCTGAAATTCAGTTCGGCGCGCGCGCCATTGTTAGAACTATAACCGCCGCCAATGGCGATGCGCTGTGCCTTGGCTTCGGTCACGCTGACATAGACCGGAATGGCGTCATGTTTTGAACTGTCCGGCGAAATGCTGACGGATACATTACCGAAATGCGGAATGCTTTGCAGCGCAATCTGAAACAGGTGCATCTGTTCCTTGCTGTACGGATCGCCAGTGCGGAATGGCCGGTAATTCTCGATCATCTCGGGGCTGTAGCGTTCCAGTCCGGTAATTTCAAGCTCGCCAAAATAAAACGCGGGGCCGGAATCGATGACGATGTGCAGTGCGACAGTGGCATTGCCTTTATGGACGACCGCTTCACTCTGGACAATGTTGGCGGCGGCGTATTTTTCATAAGTAACCTCGGACAGCAGCGCCGCCTTGGCGCTTTCCCAATCGGCGGAGCGGAATGGTTTACCGGATTTGAGGGGCCAGGCTTTACGCCATTGCTGCATTTTTTTTTGCTGTTTCTTGTCGGCGGCGGTGATGTCGCCCTGAAATTCGATCTGTACGGATTCGATACGTGCCAGCGGCCCCGGATCAACCCGGATTACCGGAACTTCAGTTTCATGTTTGACTTTCCTGTCAAATGTAACGGCAGGCGAAAAATAACCCTGCGTAGCCAGCAACTCCTCAATGTCCTGCCTGGTACGGCGCAGGAAGGCGCGTTGCGCCATGTCATTGGCAAAGGGTTTTTCAGGCAGCTTGATATGCTCTTCGAGAAATGCTTCTACGGATTGAGGCGCGGATAAGATCACAAAGTCGGTTTGCTGGAGTGACTTGGGCATCAGGATGGATTCCGCTAAAATAGGGGAGTGGCAAGCCAGGAGCGTGCCTGTGCACAATAATACCCGGATAATAGCAGGAAGTATTTTTCTGAGCGTTGAGCGGGTTGCATGCATTATGCGGTTATCAAGAAAACTGCGCTTCATCGAAGTTCCGGCAGTGGTGTTGCCGGTACTGGAAATCACGCTGCACTCGTTTAAACTGTTTATTTTTTGCGCCATGCCTTTAGATTCTACTACAAATAAGGATTTTCCTCCGCAACCGGCGGATTGCCGCCAGTGTGAACGGCTGGCGGCATTTCTGGATACCGTGAAGATGCGCTATCCGGATTATCACGCGCGGCCGGTGAGTGCGTTCGGCGATTGCAACGCACAGCTACTGATTGTCGGGCTGGCGCCTGGCATGCATGGTGCAAACCGCACCGGACGGCCTTTTACCGGTGACTATGCAGGTATCCTGCTGTATCAGACGTTGCATCAATTCGGTTTCGCCAGCCATGCCGAATCGGTATCGCGGCACGATGATTTGCATCTGGCCAATTGCCGTATCACCAATGCGGTGAAGTGCCTGCCACCGCAGAACAAGCCGAATCCCGATGAAATACGCCAGTGCAGCCATTACCTGCAGGCGGAGCTCCGGGAATTTGTGCGGCATGGCGGCATGGCGCTGCTGGCCTTGGGCACGATTGCGCATCAGGCGGTGCTACGCAGCCTGGAACTGCGCCTGAAGGATTATCCGTTCGCGCATGGCGCCGTGCATACGCTGGAGGATCTGCCTGTCAAACTGTATGACAGCTACCACTGCAGTCGCTACAATACGCAGACCAAACGATTGACGGCGGAGATGTTCGGGCAGGTTTTTACGCGTATCGCCGCCGATCTGTCAGACAACCATTTTCAGGGAGAGTAGTGATATGCCTTATATTCATATCCGCGTTGCGGGGGCTTTGAATACCGATCAGAAAGCGCAGATTGCCGAAGAAATCACCGATACGTTTGCGCGCGTGGCCAATAAATCCAAATCGTATACCTATATCACGTTTGAGGAAGTGCCGCATGAAAACTGGGCGATCGGTGGGGCGTTGCTCGGAAAGAAAGAATAGGAATCCGTTCAAGATTTTATTGAAGGGCACATACAGGCTTCAGGAAAAATGACGGGTAAAAAAACGGACAGGAAAAGGTTTGACGCAAACAAATAGCGAAAATAACGAGAGCAGGCCGGTTTTGCCATTCGACGCCAGAGGGTTTTGCAGAAACCTGCCAGCGCAGCCCGGTGTTTACCGGATGCTGAACGAAAAGGGCGAAGTCATTTACGTTGGCAAGGCTATCGATCTTAAAAAACGCGTGTCGTCGTATTTCCAGAAAACCGGGCTGGCGCCGCGCACGCAGTTGATGGTGTCGCATGTCACCGGAATTGAAACCACGGTGACGCGTTCGGAAGCGGAAGCGTTGCTGCTGGAAAATAATCTCATCAAAAGCCTCAAGCCGCGTTACAACATTCTGTTTCGTGATGACAAAACCTATCCCTATATCATTCTGAGCGGGCATGAATACCCAAGGCTGGGGTTTTACCGCGGTCTGCTGGAAAAAACGCATCAGTATTTCGGGCCGTTTCCCAATGCCGGTATCGTGCGCGAGAGCATACAGCTGCTGCAGAAGGTTTTTCGTCTGCGTACCTGCGAGGACAGTGTTTTCGCGAATCGCACGCGGCCTTGCCTGCTGTATCAGATCAAGCGTTGCAGCGGGCCTTGTGTCGGCCTGATTTCACAGGCGGATTACCGTGAGGATGTGCAGAGCGCGGTCTTGTTTTTGCAAGGCAAACAATCCGAAGTCATCGACAGTATCGCGCTGAAGATGCAGCAGGCGTCAGACGCCATGGAATATGAGCATGCAGCGGTTTTGCGCGATCAGATGCAGGCGTTGCGCAAAATCAGGGAAAAGCAGTTCATGGACAGCGGTAAGGCGATGGACGCCGATATCGTCGCATGCGCCGGGTATGAGGATGGCGGCGGCAAAGTCTGCGTGACGCTGGCCATGGTCCGGGGCGGTCGCCATCTCGGCGACAAAAGCTTTTTTCCGCAGAATGCCGATGGCTATAACCTGTCTTCGGTCATTGAGGCTTTTCTCGCGCAGCATTACCTGAACCGCAGCGTACCCAGCCAGATCATCGTCGACCGGGAAATACACCGCGAAGTACTGGAAGATTTATTGTCCGAGCAATCCGGCCATAAAGTGACGATTAATCAGAATCCCATCGGCGAACGGCGCATGTGGCTGAAAATGGCTGTTGAAAACGCGCGGCTTGCGCTGCAGCAGCTGATGCGCCGTAAGGCCAGCCAGGAAGAGCGGTTGGCCGCTTTGCAGCAGGTGTTGAATATGAGCGGATTGATGCGCATTGAATGTTTCGATATCAGCCATACTATGGGGGAAGCGACGGTCGCATCCTGTGTGGTGTACGATCAGTTTGCCATGCGCAATAATGAATACCGCCGTTTTAACATTAAAGGCATTACCCCGGGTGATGATTATGCAGCTATACGCGATGCATTGAGCCGCCGGTATCAGAAGGCCGTACAGGGTGAAGGACGTCTGCCTGATCTGATCATGATCGATGGCGGCCGCGGGCAGGTCAATGCCGCCAAGGAAGCGCTCGATGAACTCGGCATCAGTGATGCCAACCTGATGGGTGTCGCGAAAGGCGAATCACGCAAGCCCGGCCTTGAGCAATTGATTTTTCCCGGGCAGGAAAAGCCATTACAATTGCCGAACGACCATGCGGCGTTGCATCTGATTCAGCAGATCCGCGACGAAGCGCACCGTTTTGCGATTCAGGGGCATCGCAGCCGGCGCAATAAGGTGCGTACGACTTCCACGCTGGAGGATATCAGCGGTATCGGCGCCAAGCGCCGCCAGGGGCTGCTGGGACGATTCGGCGGACTGAAAGGTGTGCAGAATGCCAGTATCGAGGAACTTGCGCAGACCGAAGGTATCAGCCGGAAGCTGGCGGAGAAAATTTACCGGGAATTGCATTGATGGCATGTGGCGTCTGTTGCATATTCGGCGATGTCCGTTTGTTTTTGCGGACTTGCGTACAAGTGATAAGATCGGCTGTTTAGCCGATAATAGGCCTCAGTGTTCTGACAACACAGACGATCGATAACAATAATACGATTATTTTTAATACCTGAAATAATATGCCGCAACGGCATGGAATCCTATGTTTTATAACCTTCCCAATATACTGACATGGCTCAGAATTCTGGCCATACCGCTGTTCGTCGGTATTTTTTATCTGCCGGACAGCTGGTTGACGCCGATGCAGAAAAATCTGACGGCGACACTTATTTTTACTGGTGCGGCGATTACCGACTGGCTCGATGGTTATCTGGCGCGCGCCTTGAATCAGACATCGGCTTTCGGCGCATTTCTTGATCCGGTCGCGGACAAGCTCATGGTTGCAGCCGCGCTGATTGTACTCGTTTATCTGGACCGGCTTGGCGCACCGATTGCACTGATTATTATCGGTCGTGAAATTGCCGTCTCCGCCTTGCGCGAGTGGATGGCGCAAATCGGTAAATCAAAAAGCGTTGCGGTTTCCTTTTTAGGAAAAATCAAGACGACAGCGCAGATGATTGCGATTCCCCTGCTGCTGTATCAGGTTGATCTGGTGGCGGGGATCAACGCGCAGGAAATCGGTACCTGGCTGATTTACGCAGCCGCACTCCTGACCTTATGGTCAATGGTTTATTATTTGAAGGCGGCGATTCCGCAAGCAATGGATTATAATAAACATTCTTGAAATAAACAGAAGTGGAACGTAGTGAAAATGAAACAATTGATGACAAAGATTTATTTACTGATCATTGGCTTAATTTCGTTATTTGTGCTGCAAACAGGCATTGCGTACAGCAGTGAGGATGAAGACCCGAAAGGATTTGTCATTTGCGAGCGCATCGAGCGCCAGGGGATTTGCGAGGAGTACCGGTTGAATATGTTGTCTACCACGGACAGGCAACTGATCACCAGGCACTGTACCGTTGGCGTCCGTTGTCCGGATGAAGGCCGCATCGGTTATTGCAGCCGGTTCAAAGATCCGGACGATCTGGTTTTTGATAAGCATTATTATTCCGGTACAGAAAAAAAACATGACTGGGACGCAACAACGATAGAAGAAACCTGCATCAACAGCGGCGGGAAGTTTCACGAAGGCTGAGGCAAGGCCAGGCTAAGTGGCAGCGGCTGGCTGGCGTGATGCGCGGGCGCTCCATAACCCTGTTTTTCAATGCCGCACACGACAAAAACGAGTGTCTATGATCACTGCTGTCAGCCGTAACAATCATTTTCCTGGTTTTCTTCTGGCCGTGCTGGTCTGCTGCGGCGCTTTGCATTCAGGTTCTGCTGCCGCGCAGTTTTTGCAGGATGGTCAGGTGATTCCGGCAGCACCTGTCGTGGATACGCAAGGCTATGCAGCGGGCCAGTTGAGCAGAATAGGGTTGCAGAACAAACTCAATAACGCGTTTAATCAGGCGTATGCCGGTCAACTGTTGCTCGGCAATGGCAGCGGTTCGTTTGTCAGTTACGGTGGTTTTCCATTGAGTCTGGACAATAATCCCTGGCCGTTCTGTTTTGACAAAGATGCGTTTGAAATGCTCAAGGACTACATCGGCAAGGATGTCGTGGTCGAATTCAAAACGCCGCGCAGATCATCGATGCTTTCCTGTTCGGCAATTGCTGAATTTGTCGCCATTTATTCCGTTGAAGAAAACGATGCACCTGATGAAACAGCGCTTGAAGGGAATATCAGCACTTTTGAAATCGAAGTCTCCCACGGCGTTGAGTACGGCAGAATCACCAATGCCGTCCGCAACAGGAGTATCAGCAGAACGTATTACCTGACGGTGCAGGTCGGCGGTAGCGGAAACAAATTCAGCCATTTCATCATGAACGACCGCGACCTGTACGAATTTGCCGTCACAAGCCTGAAGGCGGCGGCCATGGTCAAAGTGCATTACAGCGAACGGCTCAGCGGCAGAGGATCCAGAAACCGGCTGTATGTGAAAGCCATAGAGATTGCCGGTGGGAACCGCGAGGATTGATGCCGCTGAAAAACAAGTCCGCCGCGTAGCCGGGACATTCGTATCATTTTTCATGTTATGAATTATGATCTATCCATCAATATATTCAATTTTTTTAAATCAATC
This sequence comes from uncultured Nitrosomonas sp., assembly GCA_964464365.1. Taxonomy (GTDB): domain Bacteria; phylum Pseudomonadota; class Gammaproteobacteria; order Burkholderiales; family Nitrosomonadaceae; genus Nitrosomonas. Next base: position 12,014 of record CAYXFV010000032.1, read on the forward strand.
AGCTATGATCATTTTTCAAAATTATTCAAGAATCATCCTGCCTGCCATTCTGTTCATGTTCACGGGATTGTCTCAGGCCAATCCCGTGGCGTGTTTCAACAGCAACATGGGGCATTTCTGTATGGAACTGTTTGAACGGCAGACGCCCGGAACGGTTGCTAATTTTCTCCGCTATATCGACAGCGGCGCGTATACGCAGGGTATTTTTCATCGCAGCGTGCCCGGTTTCGTGATTCAGGGTGGCGGGTTCAGCGTGGCTGACAGCGATACGGGGGCAAAAGTATCTCCAGTGGATACGTTTGATCCGATCAAAAATGAATTCGGTATTTCCAATACGCGAGGTACCGTGGCAATGGCCAAGATGGGTGGTGATCCGGATAGCGCAACCGGTCAGTGGTTTGTCAGTCTTGCGGATAATTCAGCAAACCTGGATTCCCAGAATGGCGGCTTTACGGTGTTTGCAAAAATTCTTTATGACGGCATGGCGGTATTCGATGCGATTGCGACATTGCAAAGAGTCAATTTTGGCGGTGCATTGACCACCACGCCGACGATTAATTTTGATGCGGCGCAAGTTCCTCGGGTTGATAATTTTGTCGTCATCAGCCATGTTGACGTACATGACGTGACCGGCGTTTTTGACGGCAGTGCGGCCAGTTTCGCCGTCGATATTGGCGATGAGAATTATTTCGATGTCCGGTTGCAATTGGTCCCAACGGAATCCGGCATCGTATTCGAACTTGATCCGGCCAGTGTGACGCCTTTATCTGCCATATCAGGGAACAGGGCAACCTTTTCAGCCGAGCAAGGTATGTTATTTCTGCCATCTGTCATGGTTGATGAAACAACAATCGTGAATAATGTCACCCTGTCGCTGACCGATCCGGCCATTTTCCAGTTTACTCTGGTGGGCTTTGAATAAAATCGTTGCGGAGCACTGTGTGGTGGAACGTTACCGTTCCACGGTGCTGTGTAACTGGATGATTTTCAATAAATGCTCACGATCAATCCAGCCCACGATATTTTCTTCGTTTGCCACGGGCACCTGATTAATATTGTGTTCACGCATGATCTGCAAGACCTCGAACAGGTTGTTGGACGGTTTTGCCGTGTAAAGACGGTTCACCGGCGTCATCTTCGAGCGTACCGGTGTTTCGGGCCATTGCACGCGCGGACACTGAATAATGTCATTGAGTGTGATCAGGCCGACCGGCTGATTGTCTTCAACGACCAATGCTGAGCGCTGGCCGGTACGCAGCATTTGCCCGTCTATCCATTGCACGATAGACGTATCGGCGGATACCGTGGGTATTTCCGTTTTCATCACTTCACCGATCTGGACATGTGCCGTCAGGCGCTGTGTAAAGTACGCACGCCGGCTGCCTTCGGCGGCGGCAAACAGAAACCAGCCTATTGCGATGAGCCATAGCCCATTGATCAGCATGCCGGGCAGCAGCCCGAGCAGTGCTCCTGAAAGCATCAGGCCGAACGCAACGATCTTTCCACCCAGTACTGCCCAGCGTGTGCCTTTGTCCGCATTTCCCGTCAACCGCCAGACCAATGCGCGGAAAACACGGCCGCCGTCGAGCGGGTAACCGGGTACTAAATTGAATATCGCCAGTACGAAGTTGATCGTGGCGAGCCAGTTGAACGCTTCAGTAAAAGTGGCGCTGTATGGCGATGTCCAGACGGACAGCATATAAAACAGTGCGGCCAGTACAAAGCTGACCAGCGGCCCGGCAATGGCAATGTAAAACTCGGTTGCCGCGGTCTCGGCATCCTTTTCCGCCTGCGCAATACCGCCGAAGATAAACAGCGTGATTGCGCGCACTTCAACACCGCGGGCGATTGCGACCAGGCTGTGCCCCAGTTCGTGCAGAACGATACTGACAAAGTACATCAATGTGGTCAGTACGGCTGTCAACACGATAGTACTTCCGGACCATTCAACGTGCGTTTCCCTGAAAAAAGCGGCGAGCGCGCTGCTGAGCAGGAAAAAAACGATAAACCATGTGTAATGAACGCCGATCCGGATACCTGCGATCGAGCCGATGCGCCATGATGATTCCAGCATTTAAGGTTTTACCCTGATAGAAGTAGGTGATAAAGCAATGATACGCTGTATTTGAGCGGAGGAGGAATTTCTGTCAAATATTACAACTGAACTTAAAAGAAGATCGTATTACAATGTGTTATTGTGATTCGCATGATTTTATGCGATACGTTGCCGGGAACGGCGGTGTGTCGTTTGAGTGGAAGCAGATCTTTTTACATCGGGTTTTCTTACTTTGGAGTTAGCGGGACAGCGCTGCCGGCATGGATAGAATGAAATCTCCACAGAGTACAGTATTCACATTCGGGCAGGAAACTGACGTGGTATCGCTGTTTGAATCATTGCGCCGGGTGTATCCGGCGCACGATGTTTCTGAGACGCAACTGGAAAGGCATTATCTGGATTCTTTTGACTGGCGGTTATACCGGAATAACCGGGTATGCGGATGGGATATGCCGAGTGGGAACGGGCGCAAAAAAAGCGCGGGCGTGTTTTTTGTCCGTGACGGGATCACCCATGATTGCATCTGCGAATATCCAGCCGGCCGAATTCCCAGATTCTCAAAAGATATTATACACCGGGCATGCCGCAGGCTTCTGGACGAGATACTCGGTATCAGGGCGTTGATGACGGTTGCGGCAGTCGCTGTTAAAAGCAGACATTTCCATATCCTCAATAAGGAGAAGAAAACGGTGGCGGTACTTCGGGCGGAGAATCATACCTTGACAGGGCACGCTGGTTCTAAATTTCTGGCCGGGCGATTGATGGTTTTACCTGTCCGAGGTTATCGGAAAACATTCGCGCAGGTCAGGCAATATATCGCTGAGCAATTGCAGTTGCCAGTTGCGCGGGTTACGCTGCTGGACGAACTGCTGACCGCCATGGGCCGAGTGCCTGATCCGGGTACGCCTGTGTATACCGGCAAGCTTGATGGTTCGCTCAATACGCGGGAAGCGGTTCGGATACTCCTGCGGCATTTATTTCAGGCCATGCAGGCCAATAAACCTGGCCTGCGCGATGCGATTGATACGGAGTTTCTGCACGACTACCGGGTGGCGGTCAGACGTACCCGGTCACTGCTGAGTCAGATCAGGCATGTTTTTCCCGCCCGGCAGCTTGAGTATTTCAAACGTGAATTGTTTTGGCTGGGCCAGGTGAGCGGCCCCACGCGTGATCTTGATGTTTATCTGCTTAAATTTGACGTATACAGGCAGGCGTTGCCCAAGGCAATGCAGAAACATATTGCGCCTTTCCATGCATTTCTTGAACGATACTGGAAAATTGAACATGCCCGGCTTTGCCGTGCATTCGATTCAAGTCGTTACCGGAAACTGATCAAAGAATGGCGCGTTATGCTGGACAATGACCATACCCTGACGCAGCGTGCCGGGTCACAGCCAGCCGTATCGCCGGAGACCGCCAATGCCGGCAAACCGGTCAGGCAGATTGCCAGCAGCCGCATATTGAAGTCATACCGGCGAATACTTCGGGAAGGCGGTGCGATTACGCCGGAATCGCACGATGAAGACTTGCACGAGCTGCGCAAAACCTGTAAAAAATTCCGCTACCTGGTCGAGTTCTTTCACGATTTTTATCCCGAAAACAGCGTCAGAAATCTGTTGAAAACACTTAAACAGCTTCAGGATACGCTGGGTGATTTTCAGGATCTGTGCGTACAGACGGCGCAATTGTGCGGCTTTGCGGAACAGATGCAACAGGAAGGATCAGCTGATGCGAAAACAATTATGGCGATGGGAGTTCTTGTGGAAAAACTGAATGCACGCAAGGCTGTGGTTCGGGTTGAATTGGAGCACCGCTTTCAGACATTCGCGCAACCGGATAACAAAGCTGCATTCATGAATACCTTCAGCCTGCACAATCAACCTGAAAGCAGGACAGTCTGATGATTATCGCTTGCTACAATATCAAGGGCGGTGTCGGAAAAACAACGGCAACGGTTAATCTGGCCTACCTCGCTGCATATGAAGGCGCCAGAACCCTGGTCTGGGATCTGGATCCGCAGGGCGCGGCCAGCTTCTATTTCCGCATCAAACCGAAGATCAAAAAAGGCGGAAAAGGTTTGCTGACCAGCAAGAAAACGCTGAACGATGTCATCAAAGGAACCGATTATCAACACCTCGACCTCGTGCCTGCCGATTTTTCCTATCGTCATCTTGATCTGCAACTGGATGATTTTAAAAATCCGGATATGCAGATACGCAAGCTTCTGAAGCCGCTGAAAGCTGAATATGATTATATTTTTCTGGATTGTCCGCCCGGTGTTTCTTTGATATCGGAGAATATCCTCAATGCAGCCGACCGGGTGATCGTGCCGACGATACCGACAACATTGTCGCTGCGCACGCTGGATCAGATCTACGATTTCTGTGAAAAAATAGGCGTTGCCCGCTCGAAAATTCTGGCGTTTTTTTCCATGGCCGATAACCGCAAGAAATTGCATAAACAGATGATCGAAAACCCGCCGGCAAATGTGCAGTTGTTGAAAACCTGTATCCCCTATGCCAGCGATGTCGAACTCATGGGCATTCATCGCCAGCCGGTAGCTGTATTCGCCAAAAACAGTAAGGCGGGCCAGGCCTATCAGATGCTCTGGAATGAAATTATGAGTCTTTAACAGCCTGTTAACCGGCGAACAATACAGGAGAATAGACCTTGTCACATATGCTCTACCTGCTGCGGCATGCAAAATCAGACTGGAAACAGCCTGCTGCCACCGACTTCGAGCGTCCGCTTTCCGAACGTGGCCGGGCCGATGCGCCCAGAATGGCTGCATGGCTGGTCGGACAGTCCGATCAGCCCGCAGCGATGATCAGTTCACCCGCGCTCCGGGCTTACCAAACCGCGATGATATTCGCGCATGCCCTGGATATAGATGCCGGAAACATTCAATTCGACAACCGGATTTACGAAGCCAGTCCGGGTACTTTACTGGCAGTGGTCAGCGCATTGCCGGAGCAGGCGCAATCCGTGCTGCTGGTCGGCCACAATCCGGGGCTGGATTGTTTATTACAGACATTGTGCCGGGAAGTGGAACCAGAAGCTGACGGGAAACTCATGACGACATGCGCCATTGCAAAAATCGCCGTTGACGGTCGGTGGCAGGATATCGCCGATCAACGGTGCAGGCTGCACAGCCTGTCCCGGCCGAAAGAGATATAGGCTGCCTGTGCCTGTACCAAAAAAGAAGCTATTGGAAGACATTCCCGCCCGATCTGCTAATTTCGTCTTGACATCTAAGACGACCGGTCATATTATTCGTGAATGTCTAAAGTAAATAAAAAAGAATTTAACCGGGAAAATCTGCTGAATCAGGGTGTAGCGATGCTGATGGCGCAAGGCTATCATGGCACAGGGCTGCAGGAAATTCTCGATGCGGCGAGTATCCCCAAAGGTTCTTTTTATAATTACTTTGGCAGTAAAGAAAATTTTGGTGCAGAAGTTATCCAGCACTACATCAATCCTTTTATCGCGCAATTAACGACACATCTGCAACAATCCGAGACTGACGCGTTGGGTGCGATACGGCGTTATTTTGACGAACTCATCGTGGAACTGGAAAGAAATGAGTTTAAAGGCGGTTGTCTCTTGGGTAATCTGATAGGAGAAATCGGTGATACCAGCGAAATTTGCCGGGAATCGCTTCAATCCGCCATTGGGCGATATCTGGATTTATTACAATCCGGATTGGCCAAAGCACAGCAGCAAGGCACGGTAAGATCGGACAAATCAGCTGAAGAGATGGCGAATTTGCTGTTGAATACCTGGCAAGGCGCTTTACTGAGAATGAAAATAGAAAAATCATCTGCTCCAGTTAAGCAGTGCTGCAAAGATTTGCTGGAAGATTTCTTCAAGCCCTGATTTTTTTGTGCTGTAAAAATACGACCGGTCATGTCATATCAGTTTAATTTTATAAGGATATAAAAATGCCAAAATATATCATCGAACGTAACATTCCCGGAGCGGGTTCCCTGACGCCACAGGATCTTCGGGCCATTTCACAAAAATCCTGCAATATCCTGAATACCATGGGTCCGCGAATTCAGTGGCTGGAGAGCTACGTGACGGACGATAAGGTTTATTGCGTCTACATTGCACCCGACGAGGCTTCGATCAGGGCGCATGCGGAACAGGGCGAGTTTCCCGCCGATCGTATTTCCCGCATTCAATCCGTGATCGATCCGACTACTGCCGAGAATTAACTCCGGGGCGCATGGCAATTTGTTTCCATGCTCATGAAAAAATACGCATATTAAGGGAGTAACGTCCATGCAACTTCATACCATCCGATTCATGATAATCAGCCTGGCCTTGACCATTGCCAGTGTTTCCGGGACCTTTGCGGAAACTGGTAGCGGCCATCAGCATTCCGTATCATCCGATAGGACGAATAAACCGGATAATCAGATTGCTCCGAGTTTGCTGAATCTGGGTGCTCATACCTTTCCGGTCAGTACACAGAACACATTAGCGCAGCAGTATATTAACCAGGGCCTGAATCTCGCCTATGGGTTCAACCATGCCGAGGCACACCGCGCGTTCCGGGAAGCGGCGCGGCTTGACGCCAAGCTCGCTATGGCCTATTGGGGCCAGGCGTTGGTACTCGGTCCCAACATCAACGCGCCGATGGATCCGAAGGATGAGGCACAGGCTCTGGAATTCGTGCAAAAAGCCGTGATAACCATGGCAGCAGCATCGGCGCGGGAGCAGGCGCTCATCGGCGCGCTCGAAAAGCGCTATACGGGAAAGCCTGAGCAGCGTGCGGCAAACGACAAAGCCTATGCGGATGCAATGCGGGAAGTGCACCAGCGCTTTCCGGACGACGATGATATCGCGACGCTTTATATCGAATCGATAATGAATATCCATCCATGGGATTATTGGATGCGGGATGGTTATTCGCAGGAAGGGACAGCTGAAATTGTCGCCCTCACTGAAGAAGTGATACGCCGCAATCCGCAGCATCCAGGCGCGCTGCATATGTATATCCATCTTGTCGAAGCGACGAATACACCTGAACGGGCGGAAAAATCGGCCGATACGCTGCTCACACTGATGCCTGCCGCGGGGCACATGATACACATGCCCTCGCACATCTATCTGCGGGTAGGCCGGTATGCCGACGCGATGAAGAGCAATCAACTCGCTATTGCCGCTGATGAGAATTACATCGAGCAATCGCGCGCGCAGGGAATTTATCCAATGGTTTATTACCCGCATAACATCCATTTTCTGTCATTTGCCGCAACGATGGATGGCCAAAGCGGGATTGCGATTGAGTCGGCGCGGGAAGCAGCCGGCAGAATTGACGATGCGACACTTGAGAATCTGCCGCTGACCGCATTGTTCCGGGTGCAGCCCTACTGGGCGCTTGCGAGATTCGGGCACTGGCAAGCGATCCTTGACGAACCTGCTCCACCGTCGACCAACGCTTTTTTGAAAGGCAGCTGGCATTATGTGCGCGGCCTCGCATTTGCAGCTACGGCACAATTGCGGCAAGCCGAGCAGGAACTGGAAGCGCTGCGCGAGATTATGAAGGACGCGTCACTGGACGGCCCGCTGCTCTCTAAAAATACCCAGCGCACCGTGCTGAACGCCGCGCCCGAAGTGCTTGCGGGTGAAATTGCCGCCGCGCGCGGACAGTTCGACCAAGCCATTGCGCACCTTGAACGGGCGGTGCGTCTGGAAGATGCCCTGGTGTACACGGAGCCATTGGAATTTCACTTTCCGCCACGACTGGCGCTGGGCGCTATTCTATTGGAGTCAGGATCCCCGGCCGAAGCGGAGACCGTGTATTGGGAAGACCTGAAGAGGAATCGCAACAATGGCTGGGCGCTTTACGGATTAATGCAGGCGCTGCACGCGCAAAAGAAAGACGACCAGGCGGCGCTTATCGAAGCGCGTTTCAAAAAAGCCTGGGCGCGCGCTGATGTGGAACTCAATGCATCCCGTTTCGGACGTCGGGCTAAGCAGTAGGAAATTGGATGGGGATGGGGTTCGTATTATTCTGTGAAACCTATCAGCGAATGATCGCACCATAGCTTTTCTCAAAGCGAATTACCGGGTGAGTCGGGTGGCCGTCCCATCAGAATATTTATCTGATGGTGCTATCGCAGACCAATAGCACCGTCAGACAGCTTAAAATATTCGATTCGTATATTTATCTTACGCGCAGATTGTTCAGTTGGCCGTTACCCAGCGGCCCTGGGTTTGTATAAAGCGCTTGGTTTCAATTGACGACCAGGTATTCGGTACCATAGGCCCGGACAACCTGATCCGGTAATCGCAGATATAGCCCGCCGCACGAGCTTTCCCGCAACCAACTTTTTCAAATCCCGTAATCGATACTGAACGATGAACTTCTTGCTGAATGCCGCCGAACAGGCAGGCTAATGCAGCGAGGGGGTCATTGCGTTCTCTGATGTATTGACAGTTCTCGCTCATATCGTTTCCCTGCTGCCCGACCTGATCCCAGTACCCTTGAAGCGCTGACAGCATTTCCTTCTCCGTAGGCTCTGCCGCCATGGCAAATCCTGAAATGAATACCGGGATAAACGCCACTGCTGATAGAACGGATATTTTTTTCATTTTGTTTTTTCCTATGACTGATATCGTTATTTAATATGTGTCAACCGGTTACGCAGCCCGTCATGATGTTGAAATCTATGGCGTTATAAATCCGGTTCATTTGTTTATACGTATCGAAATGGAAAAATGGGGGAAAATTGATTTCCTCACTTGAATTCTTCGTTTAAATCCCTCGTCTTGAAACGCTGCGGTAAGTGTCCACATCGTAACGATTCAGTTGATCAGGCACATCCGGAATAAGCGTAAATATATTTTTTCTGTTTTGAATAAATTTTTCCCCAATTTTCGCATTGGATACGTTTTTATCAGTAAGACTGGCAGCAATGGACGTCAGCCGATCAATCAAAACTTAATTTATAGGGGTTAATCATGAATGGACAGGAATATGAGAATGGGTACTTTCGTGGACATACCACAACACCAGGCGAAAGAGAAGGGGCTCGCGCTGCGGAAATTGAACGGCAAGAGAAAAAGAATATGGAAGCCTGGCAAAGACATGCGGATGAAACTGCACGAAGAGCCGAAGAATCATACCGTGAAGATGCCAGAAAGGCACAGCAAATGCGAGAGTACAAACGTGAACAGGAGCGCAAGGAAAAAGAATATGCCAAGGCACAGCAGCAGAAAAAATTAGAGGCGCAACGCGTGCAGCAACCGGAAAAACCAGTCCCGGATAACGGCGACTGGAGCACTGGTGCGGCGATTTTTGGGTTTGTCATGAGCGCTATTTGGGCTGCCGGTCATTTTCAGGATGCTGAAGACTCGACATTAATGATTATAATTGCGGGTATTTTGGGAGGAGCCGTACTGGGCCGCTTTTATCAAGCGATCATTGGCCTTGCTGTAGTGATCTTCATCCTGGTGGCGCTGGGTGGGGGGCTATAACGGCCTTGTCTGGTGCACCTTTTGATCTTTCAGGGAGAACGATAAAATTATGGCCTATCCGTTTCATCTGCTCAGTCACTGCTTATACCACTGTGCCGACAAACATGAATTCAATCGCCACTTCAGCGAATATTACGCGTGTATAAGCAAACCTTTGATGCGCCGTATTAAACGGCGGCTATCCATACGTGGGTATCGTGGGGATTTAAACGTAGCAACTGAAGATCTTTGGCAGAAGATTTTCACTGAACACTATCGCTCGATATTTATCAATCTACCGGAATCTGCGGAGCGTATACAAGAACTGGCCGGATCGTTAACACTCACCTCGCGCGGCGAGGTATTCAGCCGTCAGGTGCTTGACTGGGAACGGCAGGTTGTGGGTTGTGCAAGTCAAGCGATGGCTTTTTTTAATCATCCTGATGCTGAGAACGATGCCCATCGCCTGGAACAGCAAGCGCGGGAAATCAATGACCTCCGGTCTACGCTGAGAGATCAAGGTTATAGATTACTGACCTGGCTGCTGCCGCACACTCAAGCACACATAGAAAATGAATCCGCTGAAGATGATGCTTCTTCGGAAACAGACGATGACAGCGGCGTGGCAAATGACGACCCAATGGAAGACATTGGCGATAATGCTGCGTATAGCAGGTATCGCACTGCACTCAAACGGCGGGTAGCTGAGCTCAACGAAATCATGTGTACCGAAGGTGAGACAGCGGCCGATGCCGCAGCAGGATGCGAGGGTGGCGCCAGGTTTGGCGTAAATACGCTCGAAGTCCTCGATCAATTGTCAAGAATCCTGATTCCTGCGATGCCCATGCTGTACAGATTAGCCGGTAACCGTGTAACGGATTATTTGCGGCACGTTGAGAATGACCCGATTCACAACCCGCTTGAACAGCATGCCAATGGAGATACCGATGACGATACGGAGGAATCACTGGTCAACAGAATTGGCGGTGAATCAAAAGAACCAGCGAGCTCGAATTTCTGGAAGGACATGCGGACCTTATTACGGCAGCCTGTCGTAGCAGCATGGGAAGCGCTGCAGCAACCCGGCCTGACCGAGAAACAACGCCAAAGAGCCCAGGCAAATCTTGATCGTTGCAAGCGTTATTACGATCTCAACCTGGACATACTTTGGTTAAAGCTGGAAGAAGAATATAGCGAGGAGAAGATCGGTTCACATTTAGGTTTGACGCGAGATCAGGTCCGTTACCGGGAAGAAAAAATACGGCTATTGCTGCAGCCCTACAGAGACTTGATGTATTGAGAATCAGGAGAAAACATGATGAGTAATGAAAAAAACGATCACGAAACCGACGAATTTTTTGCGTGGTTGAAGCCGCACCTGCGTTTACCCGAAGAAACCAGCGAAACCGAAGACACCGACATTGCGATACCGCCGCTCACAAAAGAAATCCTGGATCAGGCCTGGGAGGCTGCTCAAGCACATCGGCGTTACCAACTAAAATACGGTTCCTATGAAGAACGCTTGCTCCCTTTGGCTGCATCGGATGGTGTGCTTCGTGATGGATCAGTTCGCATCGATAGCGCTCTGGGTGGAGAATGGAGTCTCACGCGAGAAGAAATTCCGGACGATCCTGAATCGCAGATACTTAAATTCAAATGCCGGGAAGAATTGATTCCACACTTGCGCGGCCGCGAGATCAACATTCAAATCGGCGAGAAAACATTCGTGCTGGGTCAAGTCAATCGAAACGGTGTGGCCGAGATCGAAATACCCTGGGGAATCGATATGAATCAAGTAATCGATGTACGCATCCAGGAACGAATAAATCAGGAAAGGGATGGGTTATGACACGCGCCGTACCGCAACATTGGTTATTATTTGCAGGGCCTGACGATACTGGGCTTGCTGTTCAGCTGGAACCGGTAATGAGCAAAAATGGCGTATCGCTTAGCTTTACGCCGGGCCCTATCGGGGAAAGACTGGATATCGCGCTTAAAACCAGCCAGGACGACAACACGCCACTGACCGATGCATTCCGTGATCTCGAAAATTCGGCAAAAAAGGGGGGCGGCTGTGCTTATGCCTGGCTTCAAAGTGAGGATGCTCTGCGATGTGAAGCCACGTTCCGCTTTCAATTCGAGGAAAAGTATCTAAATAGCGGCGCGTTGCAGAATGTAAGCGGCGCCAGCGCCGATCTGCTGTTCGGATTGGCGGTTGTCACGGCGGTACGCAGCGGCCTGGATTATCCACCCTTTGCGGCAACCGGCATTTTGAATGAAGACGGTCAGGTGTTGCCGATTGAAGGATTGCGTGCAAAGATCAATGCAGCCCTTGAGATTCCGGCATTGCGTGGCAAAGGCTTGATCTTTTACCCCAAGGCAAATGACGGCGATATCGATGCTGAACTTTGCCAGCGTGTTGAACAAGCGCAGATGCGCCTGATGCCAGTCGACCGGCTGGAGGAAACTATCGAATGCCTGGGTATACCGATCCAGGGAATCTGGCTGGGAAATCCCTATCGCCATCTCGAGGTATTTGAATACAGTCACAGGCGCATTTATTTCGGGCGTGAAAATGAAGCGGCTTATCTAGCAGACAAATTGCTCCAGCGCGAAGAATCGGGGCGGCCAAGCCTGCTCATTCTCGGCCCCAGCGGAGGAGGGAAAAGCTCATTGGTGCGGGCGGGACTCATCCCGGAGCTTGAAAGAAAGCTCAAAGACCGATCTTTATTATTCAGTGTCTGGGATTTGAGGGATGCGGTAAATAAAGATGTCAATGCGATTGCAGCTTCAATCCGATCCTCATGGCGTGTATTGCCCGGCCTCTCTTCAAAACAACGCGCCGCGATCACCCCAGCGGACGCATTCACAACCCTGGCCAGCGATCTTGCCGGTTATCTGCCTGACCAGACCTGTTTCGTGTGGGTGCTGGATCAACTGGAACAACTGTTCACGCTGGACCTGGATGAAGCAGCTGAAGCCGCATTCATTCATTTTCTGTGCGAACTGCAAAAAAGCGGAATCTGGATCGTAGCAACCTTTCGTAACGATTTTTACAGCGCCCTGCAAGCGCATGATGGATTGCTGAGTCTCTTCGGCAAGGATGGGATTCATGATCTTGAGAAGCTCAGTGAAACAACGATCGAGCGCATCATACAGAAACCGGCCAGGCTTGCGAAGTTGGAATTTGAAGTTGATGGTCAGAAATCGGAACGCTTGTCATTAAAGCTGAAAAATGACGCTATCGCGGGCGGTAAAGATATTTTGCCGCTGCTGGAGTTTGCGCTCTATCAGCTTTATGAAAAGTGCGAGTTGAAGAATGGCCGGTATCAGATGACCTGGACAACTTATGAAGCCATGGGCGGGTTACATGGCGCAATCGGGAATCTCGCCGATAATGTTCTGAAATCACTTGACCAGGCGGATCAAGCAACGCTTGGCCATGTCTTGCGCGCTTTGACGACGCACCGCCGCGACCCGGCGCAGATGCATAGTGGAATGAGCCCATTTATTGCCCGCGTTGCCGATTTGGCACACTTTCCCTTGGAGACACCTGCACGCCGATTAATCGATGCTTTCGGAGAGGCGCGGCTATTCACAAGCGACTGTAGTGATGCTGGAATTGCGCAGATACGTGTCACCCACGAAGCACTGCTTACACATTGGCCCAGGGCAGTCGAAATTTTGAATAGCTCAGTTACGGATCTGGAACTGCGTGAGCGGCTGACTGATCGGGTTTCGCATTGGAAGAATAAGGGGGAAGAACCGAGTTTGTTATTGCAGCCAGGCTTGCTGCTGGCAGAAGCGCAAGACCTGTTCGTGCGCCTGGGTGATGAGCTAGACACGGACACCATCCGTTATATCGAGCGATCGAGCATTGCGGAGCAGGAGGAGCTGAAGAAGCAGCGGCGCAGAACACGCAATGCAAGCATTACTGCTGTGATTCTGGGTTTATTACTGCTTGTAGCAATAGGTGCGATTTATTATGTCAATCAGGCCCGTAACGAGCAGACGGCGATGCTGGCCAGTTCATACTTCAGTGAAGGTATAAGGCTTGTCGACGAGAGGCGGCCAAAAGAAGCTTTGGCTTACCTCACACGAGCGATGCAGTTGGATTCCAATACAGACTCAGCTGCCGCACGTTTGACGTCGTCGCTGTTACTTTCATCAAATGGTATCAATATCAGTACCGTCCGAATACCGTGTCACGATAATGTGAAAACTACTCAATTCAGTCTCGATGGGCGCTGGATTCTGGTGGCTTGCGACAGCATGGCGAAGATTTGGGATGCAATTTCAGGCAAACTCTCCATCTCAATGCTACATGAGGATTCTGTTCGGTCAGCGCAATTCAGTCCTGATGGACGCTGGGTCGTGACAGCTTCCGAGGATAGAACGGCTCGGGTTTGGGACGCTGCGACGGGAAGACCGGTGTCGCAGATGCCACATGGAGATTCCGTTAACTCAGCCCAATTCAGTCCTGATGGGCGTTGGGTAATTACGGCTTCCAGTGATAATACAGCCCGAGTCTGGGAAGCTGCAACAGGAATACCGGTGTCGCCGCCAATGCTACATGAGTATGTTGTTCAATCAGCGCAATTCAGTCCTGATGGACGTTCGATTGTCACTGTAGCCGGGTATGCTCAAGTATGGGATTCGGTCACGGGAATATCAGTATCGAAGCTAATGAAACATGAGCTTCCTGTTCAATCAGCCCAATTCAGCCCGAACGGGCGCTGGGTGGTGACAACAGTTTCTTTATTTAAGGATAATGAGGCTCGAGTCTGGGAAGCCACAACGGGAGAGCCTGCATCGAAACTAATGCAACATGGAGGTTTCGTTAACTCAGCCCAATTTAGTCTTGATGGGCGCTGGGTAATTACGGCTTCCAGTGATAATACAGCCCGAGTCTGGGAAGCTGCAACAG
>CAYXFV010000032.1:26563-32923 GCA_964464365.1 uncultured Nitrosomonas sp.
GAATACCGGTGTCGCCGCCAATGCCACATGAGTATCGTGTTCGGTCGGTGCAATTCAGTCCTGATGAGCGCTGGGTGTTGACGGTTTCTTTGGATAACACGGTTCGGGTCTGGGGTACTGTGACGGGAATGCCGGTGTCGCCGCCAATGCCACATGGATATTCCGTTAACTCAGCCCAGTTCAGTTCTGATGGGCGCTGGGTGGTGACGGTTTCTTCGGATGGCACGGCTCAGGTCTGGGAAGCTGCGACGGGAAAACCGGTGTCGCAGCCAATGCAACATGAGAGTATTGTTCGATTAGCGCAATTCAGTCCTGATGGACGCTGGGTGTTGACAGCCTCTGATGATAAAACAGCTCGGGTCTGGGAAACTGCGACGGGAAAACCGGTGTCGCAGATGCCACATAAGGATGGTGTTCAATCATCAGCCCAATTCAGTCCTGATGGGCGCTGGGTGGTGACGGCTTCTTCGGATAAAACGGCTCGGGTCTGGGACGCTGCGACGGGAAGGCCGGTTTCGCTGATGCCACATGAGGATAGTGTTCGATCAGCGCAATTCAGTCCTGATGGGCGCTGGGTAGCGACAGCTTCCTGGGATAAAACGGCTCGGGTCTGGGACGCTGCGACAGGAAGACCGGTGTCGCCGCCAATGCAACATGGAGATTCCGTTAATTCAGCCCAATTCAGTCCCAATGGGCGTTGGGTGGTCACAGTTTCTGATGATAACACGGCTCGGGTCTGGGACGTTGCAACAGGAATATTGGTGTCGCAGCCAATGCAACATGGAGATCCCGTTAGCTCAGCCCAATTCAGTCCCGATGGGCGCTGGGTAGCGACAGCTTCCTGGGATAAAACGGCTCGAGTCTGGGAATCTGTGACGGGAAGACTGGTGTCGTGGATGCAACATGAAGATTTTGTTTGGTCAGCCCAATTCAGTCCTGAT
Organism: uncultured Nitrosomonas sp.; assembly: GCA_964464365.1. Classification (GTDB taxonomy): domain Bacteria; phylum Pseudomonadota; class Gammaproteobacteria; order Burkholderiales; family Nitrosomonadaceae; genus Nitrosomonas. Next base: position 27,505 of record CAYXFV010000032.1, read on the forward strand.
GGTCACGATATCTTAACGGTATCGAATGATACTGCTCGTGCCTGGGGAATTTCACAGTTACCGGGAAATAGCAGAGGGTTCACTGAATTTCTTGAACAGATATCGGGTCACTTAATTAACAGCAACAATGTGCCTCAACCCAATGACAAGGATTCAACGATAAGCGAATTGCGAGATTGGGCAGCCGCCGCTACTGGCCTTACCTGGGAAGAGCGCGAATTCATCGACTGGTGGCTCAGCGATCCACGTGAGCGCACTGTGACCCCCACCAGCACACAAACAGTTAAGGAACGGGTACAGATGCTCATCGAGCGCGACACTGTCGTGAGCCTCAATGAGGCGCTTGATTACTATCCGGGCCATCCCATGGCTTTGGCCAGGCTCGCCGCCGCAACCTGGCGCGAAACAGAAACAAATCAGCAAGACGACATCCGCCCACGCGTTGCGCTGTGGGCCAATCTTGCGCTGAAATATGCTCCTGAAGACGCGGCTGTTCGAGCGGTTGCTGAAAAAGTGCTGCTGGATATAGCGCAGCCAAACTGACTTCTGCTGACGCCACCACCGAAAAGCCGGGCCATTTGTGGCCCGGCATTCTGTTCTTTCCTGCGTTTTTCTGTTTTTGCGTTGAATTTTCCCCAATTTTCCTGATTTACACGTTTATCTCTATACCGAATGCCTAAAAAGGCGCCTTGAAAATAGTCTGCTGTATCAGGGCGCAAACAATGCGCAACGTGCGGAAGATTCGGTATGGCATACGAATACAGGTTCGTATGGTTGGAATGTAATGTAAAACGATAAGGGGAATTTATGATGAATCGAAATATCAATCGTATGGCGGTCACTGGCATCAGTGTTTTGTTTGTGGCTGTATCGCTGAGCGGGTGCCTGGAATCGATCCCGCGGAACCCGGGGCTTCTGGCCGGTGCCGGTGCAATAGTCGGCGGCGGTGCCGGATATGGAATTGGAAAGGCTGTTGGCGGCAAACATGCAGAATGGATCGGTACGGCTACGGGGGTAGTTGTCGGTGGATTGATCGGCAGTCAGATTGCAAAATCTCTGGATGAACGTGACCGCCAGGCTGCCGCGAGAGCGACACAGGATGCGCTGAATACGCCGATGCCTGCGAATGCCGCAGAGAATGGCGGCCAGGGAGCGACTATTGCATGGGACAGCGATCATAATCCCGGTGTCAGGGGGCGGACTACGATTGTGAATACCGGCTATGACACGGCTGGCCGGGAATGCCGGGCGGCTAGACAGATTGCTTATGTCGGTGGGCGCGAGATCGAGGATCAGGTGAACTATTGCCGTGATCAGAATAGCGGCGTCTGGACAGCGGTATGAATCGCTTTGCTCAGTATTGTCTGATCATGTTGCTCGCATCCGGTTTTTCAATGCCGGATGCGAGTGCCCTGGAGTTTCAGTTGGGACAGAAAGATGATAAGAAAATCCTGCTGTTGAGTGGTGCTTTTGACCCTGATGACAGCCTGACATTTGGTGAAATACTTCGGCGCGCGGGCCGGATAGATGAGGTCTGGTTTGATTCTCCCGGCGGAACTGTTTATGAAGGTTTGGAAATCGGGCGGAGGATCAGAGCGGCTCAACTGGTAACCCGTGTGCCACAGGGTGCGAGGTGTGTCAGTATTTGTGCTTATGCATTCCTGGGCGGTGTGCTGCGGTATATTGACCAAGGCGCGACATATGAAGTCCATATGTTCTCCAGGGCCGGAGATGGAGGTGAAGATTTTGTCAAAGAGGTCACGGAATCCATTAGGAAAAAAGGATCGGAGGGTGCAAGGGATGTCATCAAGCATATCGAGCAATACTCGGCGAAAAGGGCGAGGGAACGCGCTGATTATTTGCTGGAAATGTCAATTTCATTGCGGTTGTTGTTTCCAAGTTATGATACTCCTCATGACACAACCCACTCGCTGAGCAGGGAAGAAATGATTAATTATAATGTTGTGAATACTCAATCCAAATAGGCCCGGTTACGTGGGTATGCGGTCTTTTGCGCAGGTTGGCCGGTGAGTTTAAGAACCCCGACAACACTGCTGATAGGGATGTTTGGAATAGAAATAATAGTTTTTACAATTTACTTTATAAAATAATTCCAGCTACCAGGTCGTTCACGTCGGTACGTGTGACGTGTGGTGACTTAACGGTGGCGCTAACCATACAGGGATACCTATGCGATTATTGAAACTGGTTTTGTTGAGTGTTTTTGTGGTCTGGCCACATTTTGTGTTGGCTGGACAGATTTATGGCGCATGGTTAGTGGATACCACTGATGATGACGCTATCTTTGCGGCCACCGTAGATGATAATGAAAATATTTTAGGGCAATACTGCTTTATCGAAAAGGAAACTTGTATCTGGATTCTAGGCATGAGTGCGGCATGCAATGAAGGAGAGAAATATCCTGTTTTGATAAACGCAGATACGGGGGCATATCAAATGCATGCCTACTGTAATGCCCAGCCTAAACACAAGCGTTATTGGTACATATTTAGCGAGTTTGGCCAAATTGATGCTGTCGTCAAAAAAGCGATGCGGATCAATTTTTCCGTTCCGCTGCAGGGCGACCAATTCAAAGTGATGAAGTTTGATCTCAACGGATCGAATGAGGCAATCAACCTGTTAAGAACAGTTGCTGAAAAAAAACGGAAAAACACACCGGCAGATCGCAAACCCTTAAAGAATTCCTCGGTTACTGCAGAAGATAATCGAGTCCCTCAGTTTCGAGACTACCCTGCAAGTAATATTTATACTGGCAAACGCGCCGAAGTAATGCTATCCACTGCTGATGAAAAGGCATACCGTACACGTTTGCGTGAAGCATCAAAGCAACCTGCTAACTTTGCCGGTGAATATGTACTTACCGTCTGGGGTTGCGGTACAAGCTGCATACACGGTGCTGTGGTCAACCTTAAAACAGGGCATGCGGTTTTCTTGCCCGGCTCTGTTTGCTGTTGGAATGGTGAGGGTGATAATCTTGAGTTCCGCATCAATAGCCGTTTACTTGTTGCTGCCGGGGTGATAAATGAGGACAGCGAGCATGGCGCTCATTTTTATGAGTTTACAGGACGTGAATTCAAATATCTCAAAACTATCCCTGTGGCAACCAGTCGTCCATAACATTGCGCTCCAGCCGTGTGTGCTTGACATATGGCCGGGGCTTGTCGCTGGGTTTTGCAGCCCCATGCTTGATACAGCACATACGAACGGCTACGCGTTGGGTAGAATGATGGGAATAGCAATTGGGGCAGGCCGGATAAACACGAAAACCCGATTACGCGGATACGCGCTACATTACGATAATTAATAACGATGAATAATAAAGAAGATAGCGTTAAGGAAGAAAAAACTCAGGATCGTTTCGGTTGCGATAGTTGCTGGCCAGTCGATCCTGATCTGGCTTGGGATGCGCGCGGTAGACTTAACTGGCGTTTAGATCTGATCCATGAATCTCACTTCCATGTCAGGATTCTTACTTGTGACGCGTGTACCCAGCATTTTATTTCTGTATTTACGGAAAGAATTGATTGGGTAGATGGGGAAGACCCCCAATACTGGACACTGCTGCCATTAACCGAGGCAGAGGCTGCCAATTTTATTCAGAAGTATGGTTCACTATCTGAAGCTGAAATAGATGAAGTGGAAATAGAAACTGAAATTAATGTTTTAGGGATTGAAAGGCGTAGTCTTCGGCGAGATTACCCAAAATCTGCCAAGGCACCGTATGTTTTCTGGGGCTACGGTATCAGAATCGGTCCGCATGATTGAGTCTTGCTGTTCATCTGTATTTTCAATTAATAAACATATAGTTAATTGATCTCTGCGGATTCGGCACCCCGCTGCTTGCGGCGGGGTGCTTTGTACTATCATTTCTGAAATACTTGCCAGCCTGAGCCGGAACGCACAAATCGCCTTGTCTGAATCGTTTTTTCAGGTGCAAATATTTTTAACAGCCGAGTTGCCGCTTCAGCATGCCTTTCACCCGCTAGTGTCGCTTCTCTGGAGATGAAATTCATTGCTATAGATACTTCATATTTACAATGATATCCGGGCTGTTCAGGTGCTTTAACACATTCAATCTTTTTAAAATGTGTGATATGGCTCGATGATCCAGTAATTTCGTTATTTATTGCAATAGAATCACTTCCGGATCTTGTTCCGCCCGCGTTTTCCATATCCTGCAAGAATGCCTCTTTCATTTCAGCTTCCGTAGGCCCAATTGAAGCGACAGCGCTTGTTCTTTCACGATTGATTTCGTGGGTTGGATTGATAGAGTTTTTTAGTTTTCTATCGTGCTCTCTCGCTTGTTCACTTTGTCTTTTAAAGATTTCATAGAGGCCTGCTCGCTTTAACGCATTAACTGATGCTGCCGAGCCTCTATTGTATGTATTAAAAAAGTGACTTTCGTCTCGGAAAGTATTGATGGCATTGATTTGACTGGCAATGGCAGAGTTACCTGACATTAGTATGGTATACATCTTATCTTCCACTGCTTTTCGCAGATGAGCTATATCGGCCTTTTCGGTAGTGATGGGAAAATGTTGCTTATTCCCATAATAACTTGGGCGCCAGTCTGCGCACATACGGCCATAAGTTTCCAGACCGACATCGAATTCTGCCAGTGCCTGGTAGGTTATATCCAGGTTTTTTAATTGTGCAACACGTGAAATTGCGCTATCGATCCATTTCCGTTCAAGGTTCTGGTGCTCTATTAATGCTTTGTTTAAGTGCGCGGATCCCAGAAGCTGGTTGATGGACGCGACTTCACGATTCAATTCCTGAATCATCACCTGGTTACCTCGCCCGCGCATTTTCTGGAGCTGCGCAATCCGTTGGATTTTATGTTCCCTTTCTCTTAATAGACCTTGAGCTTGTCCCGTAGTGTAGAGATGATCACTGGCTTTGAAGCTATGGGTTGTCTGATAGGCTACCTGAAAAAGTCCGGGATCTATTATATATTGTGCTAATTCAGATTCCGCTAACTTCGGATACCTGCAGTGGTAGTCAGCGTCTTTCATCGCTCTGTCAAGAATTGAACGGTATTGCGGCGATAGCATTCCAGGGTCCGTGTTTACAATTGACAGTGGCTGGATACCTGACGTGTTATGTTGAAGAGGGGCGCAGCTTGCTGTTAAAAACAACATTAATGCGCAAGTTAAAAGATAATGGAATCGATTCATTTGTGTCTTCCTATTATTTTTCCGATTTAGAGTGGGCAGGCTCAATTATAAATGCAATGCTGAGAATGATCGGTAAATAGAAATTACAAATAACGATCCGTATAACGTAAAAATAGAATTAACGGATGGTTATAGATTCAATAGCACGGTTTTCCGGGCCGGATGGGAGACTGTCCCATAAACTATGTAATTGTCTATCATTGATTTTTTAAAGGATAGAC
>CAYXFV010000033.1:0-32788 GCA_964464365.1 uncultured Nitrosomonas sp.
TCTATCCTTTAAAAAATCAATGATAGACAATTACACAGTTTATGGGACAGTCTCGATCGAACAACAACATCCCGCTGCTGCCCGTATTTACGTCATCTGCGATAATGCCCGTTATTATCGCTCACAGATCGTCACTGAATACTTGTCAGATTCAAAAATCGAATTGATCTTCCTGCCGCCCTATGCACCCAATTTGAATTTGATTGAGCGCTATTGGCGATTCTTCAAAAAAGAAATTCTGTATGGCAAGTACTATGAAACCTTTGCCTTGTTCAAGCAAGCCTGCGATGATTTTTTTGCTGCTTCAGAGCGCTATAAAAAAACACTACGTTCCTTATTGGCCGATAATTTTCAGATTATCGATTGTGCTCGACTGCCGAAATTTGAAGTGCAGTGAGTATATTTACAGATTCATATTCCAGATCATACGCCGGATACAGCGCCGAAGAGATTCCAGTTTTTCAGCCAGCACTACCGTATCCATCGATCACGTCTTTCCTTCAGTATTCTTTCCCGCAGCGGGACAAAATCGGCGGTATTCAGCAGATGGCGCGTCAACAACTGCGCGTAGGACGCATCGTCACCCAGCAGGCGCTGGCCTTTGAAAACCTCCCCAAGTATCGGCTCCGGCGCTTCATTGACATCAACAATGTCCACCGGGCAACCAAATTCGGCGCCGATTGTCTCCATCAATTGCATTTTAAAACGATTGTTTATCGGCATATCGGTCATAATCGCCAGATCGATATCGCTGCCAAAGTGTTTTTTCCGGTCAGGATTTGACTGAGAGCCGAACAATATCGCCAGTCTGATATTGGGGTATTGTGACAACAGCTCGGTCAAACGCCGCGCAAGCGGTGACTTTGGTTTAATGGATGTCATGTGTATGATGCGACCGAAAACGAATACTGTATAAAAGGTATGAGAAGCAAGGCGATTGCTATCATAGCATTGACCGTGAATTCATCAACCTGAAAACCGCAGTTGAGTGGGAGTTAAAGTATGAACGCCCGATTACACAAAACCAATATAAACACAGCCACGAACATCATGAACACGCTGGGGTTCATTACATTCACCCCAGCCTACACCTGCTACTTAAAACACGAAAGCCCGATTAGTTTTTCATAATCGGGCTTTCGTGGGCTAAAAGACTTTTATAAAACTATATTAAGTCCAATTTATTGGATGCGCCGACGGGCCATAGCCATGCCGAGCAGACCGATTCCGAGCAGGCCAAACGATACGGGTTCAGGCACACCGGTCGGGGGATTAGTAGTAGGATTGCTTCTGCCTTCCACGAATAAGACCGAACTATAGAAGTCAAATGTGCTGCCACCGCCACCGCCTTTTTTCAGTACGACATCGAGCAATCCATCATCCTGCAGGAACGAAAGATCGACGGCTATCGGTATGCCACTGATTTGATTCATTTGTCCATATGTGGTCGCATCCAGATCGAGCGTAACCGTAATCGCATTGCCATTGGCCCGATTTCCAAACGAAAGTGTCAGAGTGGCGTTGGTCAGTGTATCCGCCAATGGGTCGAATCCGTGCGTGAGCAGGCTGTGCTGGAACGAATAATCGGTACCGGTCGTTAATATGACCGGCGCACCGGATGGTGTGAATGTATCCGTGATCGGTAATGCCTGAGCCACTGTTGCAGCAGTGAATAGCAAGGTCCCGGTCAGGAGCGAACGTATCGATTTCGTAGTGTTCATCGTAGTTTTCCCTTTTGTAAAATAAATTTTAATTGTTTTGTGTACCTTATGGCGAAGCAACCACTGTCGCTGCATATTTGCACCAGTCATTAGGTTAACAAACACGATCCGTGCCACTAAAAATAATTTATTATTTTTAGTAAGTTAGAATAAAACTCAGATGCTCGACAGACATGACTGTAAGACATATCGACAAATAATCAAAGGCGCCATAATTTCAAGCAATGCTTCTTATCCGTGGAATCGTGCCTGTGCGGCACATGGAATGATATTCATATTCGCTCCTGCTATGGATTTATTTTTTTCTAAGGCAGAATTTAAAACCAGAATGCCTGGGAAATACAATGCTCAGGAGCTCTTCTTAAGTGTCAATTATTCCAACACTTTTCTATTTGAGGTATTGGTTATTTATCAAACAGCTAGCGAAACGAAAGATTAATAAATAATTAACATACTGATATATAATATTTATTTTTGACTCACAAATGACATACTGTGTAAATTATTTCGACAATTTATATGTTGCGGCAATCATCTAACCGTATTGTCATCAGCTTACGCGGAAATGCAGACAATAGTTATCATTATCTTTATACTCAATGACAACAGCGTTTAGCGCCTTGTTAATTCTCTTCTTATACGCATCTAACAAGCATTTATGGCAAAAATTGGATTCATCGGCCTTGGCATCATGGGCAAACCGATGGCCGGACATTTGATACGCGGCGGTCATTCACTCTTTCTTCACACACGCAGCGGCGTACCGGAAGATCTTGCCGCATTGGGCGGCATTGTTTGCGAAACGCCGATGGATGTGGCACGGCAGGCGGAAATCATCATCACGATGGTATCGGACACGCCGGATGTGGAGAAGGTACTGTTTGGCGAAAATGGCATCGTTTCCGGTTTGCAGAATGCGGCCAGTGATCATGAAAAACGCAGCATCATTATTGACATGAGTACGATTTCACCCCTGGCTACACAGCAATTTGCCGCCAGAATCAACGCACTCGGTCATGATTATGTCGATGCGCCGGTTTCCGGTGGCGATATCGGCGCACAAAATGCGTCGCTGACCATTATGGTGGGTGCGGAAGAAACGGTATTCCAGGCCGTGAAGCCCATTCTTGAATTGATGGGAAAACAGGTTACATTGATCGGTCGAAATGGTGCCGGTCAGATTTGCAAAGTCGCCAACCAGATTATCGTGTCGCTCACCATTGAAGCGGTTGCTGAAGCGCTGCTTTATGTATCCAAAGCCGGCGCGGATCCGCAAAAGGTACGCCAGGCCTTAATGGGTGGTTTCGCCGCTTCACGCGTGCTGGAAGTGCATGGCGAGCGCATGATCAACCGCCATTTTGATCCGGGCTTCAAAATCGCATTACACCAGAAGGATCTGGATATTGTCCTGTCAAGCGCATCGGCACTGGGTATCAGCCTGCCCAACACCGCCACAGTACACGAATTATTTAATGCCTGTATCGCACATGGCGGCGCAAAATGGGATAATTCAGCGATTGTCACCATGCTGGAAAAACTTGCGAATCATGAAATACGCAAACATTCAGAATAAAACGCAAAGGATGATCCATGTCCACGCATGAACTCATCAAACGGCTGCGCACATTGCTATTGCCTGAAGCCGTATTGCATGAAACGGAAGACCTCAAGCCTTATGAATGCGACGGCCTGTCCGCATACCGGCAAACGCCGATGATTGTCGTACTGCCGCAGACTGAACAACAGATTATCCAGGTCTTGCAGCTATGTCATGAAACACACACGCCGGTCGTTGCGCGCGGTGCGGGGACAGGGCTTTCCGGCGGCGCCTTGCCGCATGCCGAAGGGGTATTAATGTCACTGGCCAAATTGAATCGTATTCTGGAAATCGATCCGCTGGCGCGTACCGCGCGCGTACAACCCGGCGTCAGAAATCTCGCCATCAGCGATGCCGCCAAACCTTACGGACTTTATTACGCGCCCGATCCATCATCACAGATCGCCTGTTCCATCGGCGGCAATGTCGCGGAAAATTCCGGCGGCGTGCATTGTCTGAAGTATGGCCTGACGGTGCATAATATTCTCAAACTGCGCGTTCTGACCATCGAAGGCGAACTGCTAGAAATCGGCGGCGACGCGCTCGATAGCGCAGGTTTCGATCTGCTGGCGCTGATAACCGGCAGCGAAGGCATGCTCGGCGTCGTGACTGAAATTACCGTAAAACTGATTCCTGTGCCGGAAAAAGCGCAACTGGTCATGGCGGCTTTCGACGATATCCAGAAAGCAGGCAACGCCGTCGCCAACGTCATTGCCGCCGGGATCATTCCCGCAGGCATGGAAATGATGGACAAAATCACCATCCATGCGGTCGAAGCATTTCTGCATGCCGGTTACGACCTGAATGCCGAAGCAATACTCTTGTGCGAATCCGATGGCACAATCGATGAAGTTGCCGATGAAATTGCGCGTATCCACACCATCATGAAAAGCAGCGGCGCCACCAACATCAGCACTTCGCGCAATGAGACCGAACGACTCGGTTTCTGGGCCGGGCGCAAGGCCGCATTTCCCGCCGCCGGGCGCGTATCGCCGGATTATTACTGCATGGACGGCACCATTCCGCGTAAACATCTGGGGCAGGTTCTGAGCGGCATCGAAGCGTTATCCGAACACTACGGCCTGCGCTGCATGAATGTATTTCACGCTGGCGACGGCAATCTGCATCCACTGATTCTTTATGACGCCAATACACCGGGTGAGCTGGAAAAGACCGAGGCATTCGGCGGTAAGATCCTGGAAATGTGTATTCATGCCGGCGGCACCATCACCGGCGAGCACGGCGTAGGCATGGAAAAAATCAATCAGATGTGTACCCAATTCAAACCGGATGAGCTGGAAATTTTTCATGGCGTCAAAGCCGCTTTCGATCCGCAGGGCCTGTTAAACCCCGGCAAAGCAGTACCAACGCTGCACCGCTGCGCGGAACTCGGCGCCATGCATGTACACAGCGGTTCGGAAAAATTTCCCGATCTACCACGTTTTTAAATCCGGCCAACTGATTTTCTATGCAAGCCATCATCGACCAAATCGCCGCAACCCTGCGCACTGCCGCTGAACGCCGCCAACCGCTGCATATCCAGGGTGGTAGCAGCAAAGCCTTTTACGGCCATCCGCGCGCCGAATCAGCGGAATTTCTGGATATCACGCCGTACCAGGGTATTGTCAATTACGAACCGACCGAACTGGTGATCACCGCACGCGCCGGAACACGATTATCCGAAATCGAATCCGTACTGCGCGAGCATGGTCAGATGCTCGCATTTGAACCGCCGCATTTCGCCAACACCGCAACACTGGGCGGTTGTATAGCCGCCGGATTATCCGGTCCGCGCCGCGCATCGGCGGGTGCAGTGAGGGATTTCGTGCTTGGCGTGCGCATGCTCGACGGCATTGGTCGGGATTTGCATTTTGGCGGACAAGTCATGAAAAATGTTGCGGGTTATGATGTCTCACGCCTGATGGCAGGCAGTTTGGGCACGCTGGGTGTTTTGCTCGAAGTATCCCTCAAAGTGCTGCCGTTGCCCGTCATGGAAAAAACAGTATGCCTGGAAATGAATGCGCCACAGGCGATCGAACAGATGAACCGATGGGCGGGAAAACCGTTGCCGATCTCGGCCACCTGTCATGTCGATGGACGGTTGTATATCCGGTTGTCCGGCGCAGACACCGCAATACGCGCTGCCCAGGTGCAATTAGGCGGTGAATCCTGCGCAGACAGCCATACGTTCTGGCAAACCCTGCAGGAACAAACGCACCCGTTTTTTGAACCGGCAGCGATGCTCTGGCGTTTATCGGTCGAATCCACCGCGCCGGAATACCACTTACCCGGGAAACAACTGATGGAATGGAACGGCGCATTACGCTGGCTGGTGTGTCAGGATGATACCCCGGCTCATGCCATACGCGAGGCCACAAAAGCAGCCGGTGGCCATGCAACACTTTTCCGCAGCGATAATCACACCATACCCGTATTTCAACCATTAACCCCGGCACTGCTGCATCTCCACCGGCGCCTGAAACAACAATTCGATCCTGCGGGAATATTGAATCCTGGCAGGCTTTATCCGGAATTCTGAAACGAAATGCAAACCCGACTCGCTGATTTCATTAAACATTCACCGCAGGGAAAACAAGCGGATGCCATTTTGCGCAGTTGCGTGCATTGCGGATTCTGCCTGGCCACCTGCCCGACCTATCAGCTGCTTGGCGACGAGCTTGACAGCCCGCGCGGTCGCATCTATCTCATGAAACAGATGCTTGAAGGACAACCGGTCACGCAGAAAACCCAATTACATCTGGACCGCTGCCTGACCTGCCGCGCTTGCGAATCCACTTGTCCTTCCGGCGTGCGTTATGCCGAGCTGGTGGACATCAGCCGGGATTTGATCGAGCAGCAGGTCAAGCGCCCTGCGAGAAAAAATCTGATCCGATATCTGCTGCGCAAGATTCTGCCGAATCCAGTGCTGTTCAAACCCATGATCCGCGCCGGGCAATTGTTGCGTCCCGTGCTGCCCGCCAGCCTGAAAAAATCCGTTCCCCCCACAGGTCAGATAAAACCGCGATGGCCAACAGTGCGTCATGCGCGCAAAATCCTCGTACTCGACGGCTGCGTACAGCCGACATTTGCACCCAATATCAATGCTGCCGCTGCACGCGTACTGGACGCAATCGGCATTTCACTGGTCAAATCGACTCAGGCCGGATGCTGCGGCGCGATTGCGTACCATCTGAACGCGCAGGCGGAGGGCATGAATGCCATGCGTAAAAACATCGACGCCTGGTGGCCGTTGATCGAAAAAAATGAGGTGGAATACATCGCCATGACGGCCAGCGGCTGCGGCGTGACCGTCAAGGAATATGGCCACATTCTGCGCCATGACCCGGCATACGCGGAAAAAGCCGCACGGGTTTCAGCCATGACCAAGGATCTCAGCGAAATTCTCCTGTCCGAACAGGAGAAGCTGCAGCAGCTGCTTGAAACACGAAAAGAAAAACCTGATCCTGTCAGGATCGCATTCCATTCGCCATGCACACTGCAACACGGCCAGCAGATCCGCGGCGCGGCTGAAAAAATTCTGCAGACCGCCGGATTCAAACTCACTGCCGTACCCGATGCGCACTTATGCTGCGGTTCCGCTGGCACCTATTCGATTCTGCAACCGGCACTCTCGCAGCAATTACTGAAAAACAAGGCAAATGCACTGGAATCGGATCATCCGCAACATATCGCAACGGCCAATATTGGCTGCCTGATGCATCTGCAGAATGGCACATCATTGCCCGTCAGGCATTGGGTTGAACTCATCGATGAATGGTTGTCCCAAAATTGATTGGATTATCAATAATGGCAGAATTATTCGGCAATAGTGCGCAGATTGCAAATGTCATTAAATCAGTTTTTTCTGGCGACCAGGGATCTCTGTTGATGGGAAAGATCAGCGTATTTAAAAGAAATCGATTGTTCCGGTTTCTTTTCTTTCGACAATCAACCCGCGACCCAGCAGGTCTTCATGGAAATGCAGTTGATTCTTACCATGATTTTTTGCATAGTAAAGCGCCTTGTCTGCACGCCCGATAATCTCGCTGACAAGGAGGACTTCCCTGGATATGAATGTCGCGCCGATGCTGACCGTAACTTTGCTGACCTGTGGAAAGCGGTAGTTTCCGATCATTTCACGAAACCGTTCCAGCACAGTCCATGCCTCATCCTTGTTCTGTATGGAAAAAATGACCACGAACTCCTCACCCCCAAAACGGAATAATAAATCATTGGGGCGGAAACTTTGCTTCATGACATAAGAAAGCAATAAAATAACTTCGTCACCCATGATATGTCCAAAGTGATCATTGATACATTTAAAGTCGTCGATATCAATAATCGCCAGACAATATTGTTTAATCAGTGCCTTATTATTTCTCTTGTCTTTTCCATGCCATGCTTTATGGCATCCCATTCGAAAATTCAGTGACAGTGACTGAATTTTATTAATATTTTCTTCAAATGAATGACGATTAAGCAGGCCGGTCAGTTTGTCTTTCTGGTTTTCGTCGAGCAGCATCTGGAAATTCTGCGTGACACTGAGCAGGCTGGTGATGATCAGCATCTCATTTTCGGATAATGGATGTGTCAGTTCAAAAGAAATCAGGCTTATTCTCTGATGGAAATTCGCTATGGGATAAACGATCAGGAAGTTGGCATCCTGTTTTTTAATATAAGGTTTCCCAGTCGTTTTTATCCAGATTTGCGCAAATTTGATGTGTTCGGGGATATTGATTTCGGAAGTGTAAATTTCCTGGGATTCGGAAAAGCATCTTTTGTTATCGTATTCCTTATAGTCATTGGTATACACGATCAACCAGCAGTTTTTATCCGTCGGGTTGATCTTATACATGAACAACTGTGTAATTTTTAGTAAATCCGCCATTGTCTTTAACAGGCTGATCTCAAAAAGCTCCATATCCCGTATCGTCGTTAATGAGGCCAGCTTACCCAACAGAGAAGGTACTTTTTGAATACTCATCTTCATGAAGTCATGACTTGATGGAATTTTGATTTCCGGATTCATCTAAAATAAAGATAGTTTTAAGCTTACATGTGGAATATCTTTATTGAACTGGAATGAAAACACATTTCATTCGCGAATACATGTTTGAAGCGCAATGTTTGCAGCGAGTCTGGTGAAGCTTATCGACACGATGGGAAATACCTTGAGCACTCTGATTTCCGGAGGTTTAAAAAAGGTATTCACTTTGATAGCCGTATTTGAATTTACTCTCCCGATGCGGAAAAAAAAGCACCTTTGAAAACAAAGGCACTTCATTCATATGGGAGAGATAAACAGGCAGGCTGAAATCCGAGAAGGGGAGTACAGACACAGACTGCTTAATGCGTATTATACCGATAACACTGAAAAACGATTCTTTGAAGAATCATTGTTTTACCCTCTATTTCCAAATCAGGATTCGTGCAGGACGTTACGCCCGTCATACCCAGCCGGGCTATTTGACATCTATTCAACCGTGAACGCCTACCAGTCTATGCCTATCCGGTACATATTGTGATTCTGTTTGACATTTCCATATGGCCCTACTTGAGTTCAGGTTACAGACAAGGAATAATGCATGATCGTGAACAGTCTGAATCTCAAAAAAAACCATATGCCTTATTTTGAAACGATCAGTGTCTGACACTGGAAAAAGAGAGCGCAATTTCATGACAACCTTTAAACAAATCGCAGATTTTGATGTTGCCCGGTTTATGGGCGATCGGTCCGGACTGGGCAAATGTGCAGACGGCATCTTCCGGGATTTATTTGTCGGCCATAATCATGCATTTCCGGATGAAGTCATGCACGGCACTTTCGATTGGGACGGCGAGAACATTTACGCGCCATGCGCTCACGAATCCGCATTTAACACATGGTCGAGCATCGGTCGTTTTTTCAAGCACGTTCAAGGCGATATCGATACTCGTCAGGAAACATACTATGTTTACCACTGCGCTAATGCCGCAAGTGGCAACATTATTTTTGGCGATAATCGCACTGTGTTTTGCGCCGCCGGGCACACAAGCACAACGGCACAAAAAATTTTTGCGGCAAAGGAGGATCGCACTTTTGATGTACGACACTTGTCCGTCATGACGAATGGCACCGTTGTCTTTAAGGCGGGCCAAACCTTGTACATTCTGTCACCCGATAATGCCATGATCGGGTATGTTACGCATACCGTCCCCCTGGATTCCGGCATCAGCTGGTTCAAGCTGCTGGAAAACAGACTAGATAGCGATTTTTCTTATGTAGTGGTCTGTGAAACAAAAAAATCCGCTGTAACGCTGGAAGAATCCGGCAAATTGTGTTTAATCGACCTGAAAACAAATAGCGTAATCAACCGGCTCGGCGTAGATGGCCTACAGGATTGCAGTCAGCATCCGCAGAAACCCGAACTGGTTGTCCTGGGACGAAAATTGACCTTGCTTTCGTTGCCCGATCTAAAAACCGTCCGATCCGTACCATTATCTTTTCCAGGTAATACCAGAAATGTTCGCTCGGCATGCGCTGTCGTCAAACATAGTCCAAGCGGCCACCATTTTGCGCTGGCCTATGCCGATAATGGCACTGTGGAAATCCGTGACGCAAAGACCCTGGAAATGATGCATACGTTAAATGGCTGCGGCGTTCCACTGCCCGATATGGCCTGGGACAGCACAGGAAACTATCTTGCATGCAGGTTTACAGACCGACCCGGTCAGACAAAAACTGAATTGATGGTATTCGATATCCGCTCGCAGGAGAGGATCTTCAACATCACGATCAGCAATAAAAAAATAGAACAATACCCAGATACGGTTTTCAGATGGTCGCCACGCGCAGCGGAACTTGCCTGCCTGATCGACAATCAAAGAATCCACGTTTATAAACTGGCATGAGAAGATATTATTGTGCGCTGTTTGCTGTAAAATAGGCAGCAAGAAATATCACCCTTTCCGTAGTGTCCTGAAATACCGTGAATAATCATTACTCCAATAGTCCGAATACGACAGATTCCACAACATCGCTTTCCTATCGTGAAGCGGGTGTCGATATTGATGCCGGTGATCGCCTTGTTCAGAATATCAAACCTTTTGCCCAACGCACGCTGCGACCGGAAGTCCTGACCAGCATTGGCGGATTTGGTGCGTTATTTGAAATTTCCAGAAATTACCGCAATCCGGTACTGGTTTCCGGAACGGATGGCGTGGGGACTAAACTGAAACTCGCATTCCAGTTGAACAGACATAAAAATATCGGCATCGATCTGGTTGCCATGAGTGTCAATGATATTCTGGTGCTTGGCGCAGAGCCATTGTTTTTTCTCGACTACTTTGCCTGCGGCAAGCTTGATGTCGACACTGCAACAACGGTCGTCAGCAGCATAGCCGCTGGTTGCGAACAGGCGGGCTGTGCATTAATTGGTGGTGAAACTGCGGAAATGCCGGGCATGTATCCGGTTGGCGAATATGATTTAGCCGGATTTGCGGTTGGCGTTGTCGAAAAGGCACAGATTATCGATGGCACAAAAATTGAGCCGGGCGATGCCATCATCGGCCTGGCATCGAGTGGCGCGCATTCCAACGGATATTCGCTGATTCGCAGCATTATCGCCAGTAATCCGGTTGATCTGACTGAGGATTTTCATGGCAGACCGCTCGGCGACGTCCTGATGACGCCAACACGCATCTACGTCAAGCCTTTGCTGGCCGTGCTGAAACAGTTTTCAGTCAAAGGAATGGCGCATATCACCGGTGGCGGCTTGATCGAAAATCTGCCGCGCGTTCTGCCGACGCACACCAGCGCCGTACTGCATAAAAGTGCATGGGCCATGCCACCGCTGTTCCGCTGGCTGCAACAACGGGGAAATATCGACGAAACCGAAATGCTGCGTGTTTTTAACTGTGGCATCGGTATGGCCGTGGTTGTCTCCGCCGATCAGGCGGATACCGTCATGCAGCACCTGCATGCGGCGGGAGAAACGGTCTGGCGCATCGGTGAAATCACCGAACGCGCAACCGGCCAATCCGCGGTCGTTGTGAAATAACAGATTCACTGGCCGTTTCGGCAACGCATTGGATGAAAACACTCGTTATTTTAATATCCGGTCGTGGCAGCAACATGCAGGTATTACTGGAAGCCGGATTACCGATTGATCGCACCGTCGTGATCAGCAACAATCCCAATGCCGAAGGATTGAAAATAGCGGAATCTTTAGGCGTTCACGCCTTATGCATTGACCACCGTGATTTTCAGGATCGGGAAACGTTCGACACCGCGCTGGCCGCCGAAATCAATCGCCATCAACCGGTTCTGATTGCACTGGCTGGCTTTATGCGCATTCTCTCCCACAATTTCGTGCAGCAGTATCAAGACCGGCTGATCAATATCCATCCGTCGCTATTACCGGCCTACCCGGGCTTGCACACACACCGGCACGCATTGCAGGATGGGGTTAAAATTCATGGCTGTACGGTGCATTTTGTTACGGCTACGGTTGATCATGGCCCTATCGTGATTCAGGCGGCTGTTCCCGTCATGCCGGATGATACCCCTCAAACCCTTGCGAACAGGGTGCTGCAGGCAGAACATCGCATCTATCCGCAGGCTGTACGATGGTTTCTGCAGGATCAACTCAGATTGTCCGGGCAAGGCGTTACTGTATCTCACGCAACAGCCCATAATTCAGTTATTTATTCACCAGGATTACAAGATTGAATATGAAATTTATTATCTTATTTTTCATTTTTGTACGTTACGTAATTCCAGTCCATGCTGCTGAAGCAATGGCCCAATCGGTAACACTGAAACCTGAAGAAATGCCGACGCGCATCCATATCAGCTATACCGTTACAACCGGAATTGGCAACGGCGAGCTGAGCGAAATTGTGGACATCACTCAGAAAAGCGATGTGCATACATTCAGCATCACCAGCAATGCACAGGCTACCGGTATTTTTAAGGTCATCAAACCCGGTCATATTATACGCAACAGCCGCGGGTTGATCACCGGCAAAGGTCTGCAACCGGACTATTATTCCGATCAGCGCACGAATAAAGAACTCAGTCTGGCACTGTTTGACTGGAAGAGTAACGTTTTAACGCTCAAACATGAAGGCAAGGAAACAAAAGAACCTCTGGCAACGGATACGCTGGATCGGCTCAGTTTATCCTACCATTTTATTTTTATGCCATACAAGGAAGCACGGAACGAAATACAGGCCGGTAAGTTGTTTAAAGCTTATGTGACAGACGGGCGCAGTACGCAGCTGATGCGCTTCAAAATCAGCGATGAAAAGCTGGATACTCCGCTGGGCAAGTTGGATACGCTTGTATTGACCAAGTTATACGATCCGGATGATTCCATGCAAAGAAAAATATGGCTGGCACCCGATTACCACATGATACCGGTACGCATTCAATCCGTAGAAAAGGATGGACTGGAAGTCAACAAAATGATTGCCGAGCTCGATCTCGGCTATGACAAATCCGGCGCGTCCTGTTGCAAACATTAGCTGTTCACCCCAAAACAACACCACACCACATATCCCCTCAAAATAATGCATTTAAATCCTTTCCTGCTGGATAAAACAGTTATTGCACTGCGTACAATCCTGCCGCTCAGCTATCCGGCAGATACTACTTTAAGATACTTCTTCCGTGATAATCCCAAATTTGGTGCGAATGACCGTGCGTTTATCGCGGAAACCGTGTTCGATATTTTACGTCACCGTTTTTTTCTAGAACATTGCACGGATAACGCGACACCGCGCGCATTATTACTGGCTTATCTCGTTCGATTTAATGGCGCCAACCTGCGCGAACTCAAAGACTGGGCGAAAGATTCCGAGATAAAATGGCTGAAAACCGTGAAAGCAATTGCTCTGGAAACACAACCGCTGGCTGTTCAGGCAGAGTTTCCCGATTGGCTGATGGAAAAATTACGGCTTTTCATGCCCGATGCGGATATCCTCAAGCTGGGCATTTCGCTGCAGAAAAGCGCACCGCTGGATCTACGCGTCAATACGCTGCTGGAAAAACGCGAGCAGGTGCTTGACATGCTGACGCAAGAAGGTATTCAGGCTGAAGCGATGACCTTTTCACCCTGTGGCATCCGTCTGCGCGATAAACCTGCGATTAACCGCCATCTGCTGTTTCTGGCGGGAAAAATTGAAGTCCAGGATGAAGGCAGCCAGTTACTGGGTTATCTGCTGGCACCCAGACGGGGTGAGATGGTCGTTGATTTTTGTGCCGGAGCCGGGGGAAAAACGCTGCTACTGGGCGCATTAATGCATTCCAAAGGGCGGTTATATGCCTTCGATACTTCTGAAAAACGGCTGAATAATCTAAAACTACGTCTTAAACGTTCCGGGCTGTCAAACGTGCATATTCAGCGTATCGCAAGTGAAAACGATCCCAAACTCAAGCGATTACAGGGAAAAATTGACCGTGTGCTCGTCGACGCGCCCTGCAGCGGATTGGGCACATTGCGGCGTAATCCTGACCTGAAATGGCGCCAATCCGGACACAGTATTGAAGAATTGAAAGCTAAACAGGCTTCGATTCTTTCCGCAGCAGCAACACTGCTCAAACCGGGAGGACATCTGGTCTATGCCACATGCAGTTTTCTGCCGGAAGAAAATCAGGAGATTATTATCGATTTTATCGAAAAGAATCCCGAGTTTGAACTTCTAAACTGTGAAGCATTGTTGATGGAACAACGAATTATCGTTACGACAGGACAATTCCTGCAATTATCGCCTGCCACACATCACACGGATGGTTTTTTTGCTGCTGCGCTGATTCGCAGCAAAGCAGCATAATCGCGTTTCAATTTCAATACGATCAGACGATCGGTGTCGGTACTTTATTCTTTTCTGGAGATTTTCCCGCAGGCTGAAGCAGAACCGGCAGAATAATCAGCACGCAGGCAAGCGTCAATATAACGCCCACCAGCAACAACAACCCCATACTCGCCGTTCCCTGATGCTGTGAAAAGACCATACTGCCGAAACCGGTCATCGTCGTTAAGGCACTGTAAAAAATAGCGCGTGCCGTACTGGTATGTAACAGATTCTCATAAGTTTCATCGGTATTGCAGCTTCTATGCACCATATGCACGCTGCAATCAATGCCGATGCCGAGGATGAGCGGTAAGGCAATCACATTGGCAAAATTAAACGACACACCGAATAAAACGGCACAGGCAACGGTAAACAAGGCGCCCAGCAATAATGGCACCATGACCAGCATGGTCGATTTCACGCTTCTGAGCAACAACAACAGTGCCACGATTACACCGATCAATGCTAAAGAAAATGCATGAATAAATGCATCAACGACAGCTTCTCCGGCTTCCAGACTGATGACTGGCACGCCGGTTGCACCTGGCGCGATTTGCTGTACCGCACGCACAAAGCGCGTCAGGGCATCGTTGTCGTTAATATTCTCTTTCGGATAAACCGCAACGCGAAAAATATGATCGTCGCCGAGCCAATGCGTTCTGACAGATTCGGGTATGTCCTGCCGGCTGAAAGGCACAGCCTGTAATGCAGCCTGCAAACGATGGATAGACTCCGGAAGAAGATGCAGCAGATCGTGGGCTGTGGCTGATAACAACTGTTCCTGCGCTTCATGAGTATCGGCCTGATCAAGCCGCACGAGCAACTCTGACAGTGATCTGTGCAAGGCATACGCCGCGCCTACCGCAGCATGTGCGGGCTGTTCATCAATCAACCGGCTTAAAGCTCGTTTCAGTTCTTGCAGCGCAACACGCTGAGCGCTCACATCCATTTCCTTTTGTAGCATGGGCATAAAAACTGTCGGGCCCAGCGTCATCGCCATCTCTTCTATCAACAGAATCTTCTCATCCTGATGATCCGGCACCATATCGAGCAGGGTAACAACTTTGTCGACTTCAGGTAACGCAGTCAGCCGCTGCACAAGTTGTTCGGTTTCAGCTTGATCGTCTTCCAATGCAACGATATGCCACGGAGAGTTATCGGCATTTTCCAGCAGATCACGGAATGTCTCCACCGATTCGACACGCGGATCGTTCAGGTTGAGCAGATTATAGTCAAAACGAACCTGCGGTAAAGCAATAAGCGACAGTAAAACAGCCAGAAAGGTGAGTGCGTAAACTGTTTTTCGAGAACGCCCGGGCCATTCCAATGCCTGGTAGATCGGTTTTATGGAGATGAGCGGCCTGATCGTGCGCATCGGAAAAAAACGCTGCAACGCCGGAACCACAGTCAATGTTACCAATAAACTGATGATCATCCCTGACCCTGAAATCAGGCCCAGTTCCGCCACGCCATCATAAGTTGTCGGCATAAAAGCATAAAACCCGATCGCCGTAGTCACCGCACACAACATCAATGCGTGCCCGATCTCACCGCTGGCCTTCGGCAATGCTTCGGCTATCGGCAGACCGGTAGTGCGTTGGACTTCCTCATGCCGTAGCAGAAAATGTATGGCGTAATCAACACCAAGGCCGATATAAAGTACGGCAAAAGCAATCGAGATCAAGTTCAAATGGCCGACCGCAAACGTGGCGAAAGCGGCTGTCAGCAACAACCCAAGTACAAGACTGAAAAGCACGGTTATGATCGAACCGATTGTCCGGAGTGCTATCAGTAGCACCACAATTACCAGTACCAGCGCAAGCATACCGGCATTCTGCGCGCCGCGCATCGCACTGTGTAACTCATCGTAAGCCAGCGCCGCTTCACCGGTAATGCGCAGTCTTGCGGGAGATTCCGCAGTAATGCCAAGATTTATGGCGGCTTCCCGGATTGCATTTATCGGTTGCTCCGCAGCAAACAATTGCGCGTAATCCAGTTTCGGCCGCGTCAGAATCATTTCCTGATAACGGGCGGCCTGTTGTTCGCCATCCAGCAGAATCTGCCATGATAATGCGCGTGGCTCACTGGCCAGCCGCGCGTCAAGTGTCGTACTGATGCCGTTGAAAACAGCCGCCAGATCCAGACTTCTGCCATTGATCATTTCATCGATCGCTTCTGTCAGCACCGACGCGAAAGTATCTAAAGCCGGATTTTCCGACAGGCGTGCGATCAACGGCTGCGCAGCCGCCAGACGATCGGTAATCTTTTCAAGTTCTGCAATATCCTTATACAGCAGACCATTCTGCTCAAAAAAGGAATCACCGCTCAGATAACTGGCTTCATAAAAATGCTCGGTATCTTTTTGCAGATACGCATTCAGCTGCCTGGCGGCGGCATGCGCCTGTTCTGGTGTGGGCGCATCCAGAACCAGGAGTAATGCATCTTCGTATTGAGGAAATGCTTCTTTATAACGCTTGTGATTGACACGAAAGGGCACTTCTTCAGACAACATGTCGGTCGTGTCGGTATGTATACCCAGATTATTTGCGGTATATACAACACTGGCGCCGGCAATAACAATACTCAGTAAAATGACCCAGACTGCTTTTTGATAGGAAAATGCCGCCCAGTGCGCAAAAAACTGGTAATTTGCGCCATTTTTAGTTTCCACAGAGATTCCTTTCAAGCGATAAAACAGAAGAGGCAGTACATGATATTTGCCATTTGGACCATTACTGGAATGCTTATTCAGTTTGTTGCGCTTCAGTTATCTTAACCTTCAGCATATCAATCAGTGATTGAAAGCCATCGCGCTGCATGATTGATCGATATTCGCTGCGCTTTATTGCCAGATCGCTGACACCATCAAATAGAATATTGATAATCAGCCATTTTTCGTCCGTATGATGTAGAACATAATCAAAATTAACGATACCGCCGTCACTTTGTATCAACTGGCTGCGCACCAGTTTCTGCTCGCGCGGCAAATCGCGCTGCTCGAGAAATTTGAATTGCTCACCATCATGCTGCTTGAACTGTCCGGCATAAGTCACGATGCTGAGTTGCCGGAATGTTTCGGTAATCAAATCGTGCTGCTCCTGACCCAACTGATTCCAGAGTGTCGCACCAAGAATCGTCTTGATAATCAGATCAATATCATGCGTGCGATTAATAACGGCGGTTAGAAATTCCACACGTCCGGAAAATCCCAATTGCGCGCCGTCACGCATCGATTGCAACAGCGATTGCTGCAAATCATGCACTGTCGCATAAGCACTGTCCGGCTCAGGTTCCTGCGCGCTTGCAATTTTGACGACTGAAATGAGTGGCAAAAGGATGATACTGATCAAAATCAGTATCCACGGCAACTGTTTAATGATTTGCTTTGCTTTCATATTGACGATCTTTCCAACGAGCACGCTCCCCGCGCCAATAGCGCATTGCGGAAGTCCACGTCATGGCAAGATACAGTGTGCCAGTAAAAGGAAGCGCAAATGCCCATAAGGGAGAGCGATGGTAGTAATTCAAAGTCGGTTTGTAGGCATAAAACATCGCTGCACATGCAATCAGACTGATCATATAAGTTTTCGAATCAGGCAGCAACAAAAACGCAAAGGGCGCAAGCCAGAACATGGATATCATGATGACCGTACACAACAGCAATAAAATCAGCGAATAATTGAGTTGCGTGTACGCTGTACGCGCGACCATTTCCCAAATCGGCCTGAGTCCACAGTAACCACGATGACTACGTGCAGCATGACTCAATCCAAGCCAGATATTCCTTCCGGAATGTTTGATGCGTGCGGCCAGCGTGCAATCGTCAATGAGCGCATTATGCAGACTGCTGAAAGCACCCGCAGCATGTAATGCCTGCGTTTCAACCAGTATGCACCCACCTGCGGCAGCCGCTACGCGGGAACCCGGTTTGTTAGCCAGACCAAAAGGGTAAAGCAGTTTGAAAAAAAAGATAAACGCTGGCATTAATAAGCGTTCAACAGCGGTATCCATAGGTGGCTCCGCCATTAGCGACACCATGGAACGGTTTTCATTCGTCGCTTTATCTTTCAATGTTGCAATAATACCCTGGGATAAGGTGATATCGGCATCCAGTAGCAGTACATAGGGCGTATTGACATATTGCAGCCCCTGCTCGAGCGCCCAAAGCTTGCCGCTCCATCCTTCTGGCGGCGCAGTTCCCGCAATCACCTGCGCTCCCTGCTGGTACGCCAATTGCGCTGTTTTGTCGGTTGATTGATCGTCAATAACGATGATCTGCAAATGTTCGCCTTGTGCTTCCAAGCCATCCAGTGTTTGCTGAATGAACGGTGCCTCGTTCCGCGCAGGAATCAACACCGTAATATCACTCAGATTCCGGCTAAAATCTATATCGGAATCGGACTCAATCTGCTCACGTGTGTTGACTGGTTGCCAAGGAAGCAACAGCAGGGATAACCAGCAGATTGCGCCAAAAGCACCGCCATATATTGCGCTATGCAGCAACAATTCAACCATTGCATTCCATACAACCTACAACCCGGATTGGTTATTCAATCGCGCCCGGAACTGGATTCGATTATTTATTGGAAATTGTGACTGGAATCTCGGTAAGTTTTTTTGCTTTTTTCCTGTCTTCAACCCATTTAGGCAAAGGCTCTGCGACCATTTCCCCGGTTGTCCTGGGTCCTTTTATAGACATAATAAAGGCTTTCCAAGGGTTACGCAGCGTATCTTCCACGGCAGTTGCTTCATAACCGCAATGGGCCATGCATTGCGCACATTTGGGGTTGTTAGCATTGCCGTATTTTTCCCAGGGTGTGGTATCCAGCAGCTCCTGAAAAGTTTTGACATAGCCTTCGTCAGACAATAGATAGCAAGGTTTTTGCCAACCGAAAACATTGCGCGTCGGATTGCCCCACGGTGTGCATTTGTAATCCTGATTACCCGCCAGAAAATCCAGGTAAAGTGCTGAATGATTGAGTCGCCATTGGCGTTTCAATTTTTTACCCAACTCAAAGATACCCCGGAACAGCTGTTTAGTATCTGCGCCTTTTATGAAAACATCCTGCCTGGGCGCATGTTCATAACTGAATCCCGGTGCTATTGTTACGCCTTCTACACCTAATTCCGTGACATAATCCAGAAACTCAGCCACGTCTTCAGGTGTTTCTCCTTGAAACAGGGTGCAGTTAACGGTAACGCGAAAGCCTCTCTCTAGCGCTAATTTGATGGCCTCGACCGCGCGATCAAAAACACCATCCTGGCATACTGAAGCATCATGACGCTCTTTCATGCCATCGAGATGCACGGAAAAAGTCAGGTAAGGCGAAGGCGTGTAATCACCCATGCGCTTTTTAAGCAGCAATGCATTGGTGCAGAGATAGACATATTTCTTACGCTGAACGATACCTTCAACGATGCGCGGCATATCTTTGTGCAGCAAAGGCTCTCCACCGGGAATCGAAACCATGGGCGCACCACATTCATCCACCGCTTCCATGCACTCTTCATACGACAGACGCTTATCCAGAATTTCTTCAGAATGTGCGATCTTTCCGCAGCCGGCACAAGCCAGATTGCAGCGAAACAACGGTTCCAGCATAAGCACTAAAGGATATTTTTTAACACCTTTAAGCTTTTGTTTGATCAGATAGCTGCCAACCGCAATTTGCTGACGTAAAGGAACTCCCATGGTTAAAACCTCCAAAATACTTCATTAAACGACGAATTGATTTCCAATTAAACTCAACAACTTTGTATTATATTTATTGAATAATGAGAAACTGGCTCAACTCGCTAAAACAATCTTAGACGACAATCTCAGGCGTGACATACTCATTACAGTAAAAAGTACGCTGAAGCGTACCTTTTCTATTTTTTATTCTATTTTTATTGGATCCAACGGAACAGTATATTCTCAAATTCCGGGCCATCGATATCTTAAACTTATTTGGTGACCAAAAATAGGGCCGGCACAGTCAAGTAGATTTTTTTCGTTTCACCCCTTCAAGCAGAAACCCACAAAATTCCCGACTATACAATCAATTACAAAACATCACCCTGAATCTTGAGCGTTGGATTGGGTTTGTATAAAAACAACACTATCTGCTATAGACCGCCTTATACCTTGCAGGCACATGAAGCATCACATCAATATTAGATTAGATGTGATGCTTCTGAGACGCAAAAAAGGAGCGTACTGTCCCGGTCTTTAGTATTCCACACCAAGCGCGCGGAGGGTTTCTTTGGTTAATCCGCCGGATGCCAGATTATTATCCTGCTGGAAACTTTTCAATGCGGCCAATGTTCTCGGTCCACTGACGCCATCAGCCGTACCAGGTTTGTAGCCTGCTTTTGCAAGCGCCTGCTGCACCTGACGAATCAAATTTGGTGTTGCTGCAACAACTTCTTCAGCATCATCAATGATTTCAGCAATTGCTGCGCCGGCATCTTCGTTAAAATCAGCGACGGCATCCTGTGCTATGGTAACGCTGTCTTCAATAGCACCCATCATGTTGTCTGCGGATTCAGTGATGGCTTCGCTGGCAGTATCAAGACCTTCATCAATTGCCTCAGAAAAACCTTCCAGAATACCTTCCATTGATGCTGTATCACCTTCCAGATCAAAACCATCAAACGTTTGTATTTCTTCTACATTTTCCAAGCTTGTTATCGGTTCAGGCACAATGACAGTCTCTCTATTTCCTTCCGCACTCACCCCTGTTTGTCCATTTCCTGCGGAATCTGCATTCTCTCCATCGCCACATCCCGACAGGAGCGCAGCTGCAAATAAAAAAACAACACTTGTTGATAAAATTCTCATTTCAAGTGATTTCATTGATACACCCTCCATATATATTTGAAAACAAAGTCATAAACTATAAATAAAAAATACAGCCCCGACTATGATAATTCGAAATTCCTTCAATGTCCCATTAATTGTTTCCACGAAAAAGACGCGCCCATTTTCCAATCCGCAGCGAGCACAATCAGTTTCAGATGAAACTCGTGGAATTATATCGTTATTGATCTGAATTTTTCTCCACTAAACCAGTCGCTAATTACCCAATAGTTCATTAAAAATTCCCGCCTGTGGCTTTTGAACCACAACCACGCTTTCCCCGTTTATTGAAAACAGGCAATCTTCGTTCGCGACGACCGCCCAAGCTGCCTAAGACCCAAATTTTATTGATCAAAATTTCATGCAACGATTCAAAATTCAGCCATCGGATTGTATAATCGATCACTTCACAAAAATAGAATTTACAATCGTGTTTCCAGCTTTGTTGTTCTGATGCAACACTTGCCCAACAATTGCCTTGACACATAAAAGCACCTTATATAAGCTGCGTTTTGGTCAAATATGACACACTTATTTTAATAATTAAGCCGGTCAGCGTTTGAATTGAGAATTTCAGCCAGCAAAAAGAGAATCAAATGAGGGCAAAGGATCAGGGTTGGCACGCAATATCGGAATTTCTTGCCAGGGGAAGCAAGATGAAGAAAAGTATAAGCTATATTATTTCGAGGGGAAGATCTTGAGTTCGACAATAACCAAGTTGAACGCTCCGCTTACGCAGGCGTTTGATTTTCAGCCTTCCAGCGAAACGCAATCAATACCAACACCAACAAAAAATACGCTCGTGCAGCAGTTGGCGGGTTTTGATACTTTAACCAATGCGCTGGAATATGCAGCGCAAGGGGTTACTGGCTACAATTTTTATGATGCAAGAGGTAATCTGCGTTCGGTTTTACCTTACAGTCTGCTCAGAGATAATGCCCGCAGCTTGGCGCAACATTTATCCGGGTTTGGACTGGAACGCGGCAGTCGTGTTGCTATTATTGCCGATACGTCACCTGAATTTATTGAACTGTTCTTTGCCTGCCGTTATGCAGGTTTGGTTCCATTTGCAATGCCTGTGCCTGTTAATCTGGGCAGTCACGGAATCTATGTTCAGCAATTGAAAGGATTACTCGAAAGCAGTCAAGCCAGTCTGGCGCTCGCAAATCTGGATTACATCAATTTTCTTGAAGAAGCAGCAGAGAAAGCAACCAACCTGAAATGGGTTGGTACATCTGAGCAATTAAGCAAACTGCCAGCAGGAAAAGTGGTATTGCAACCCAACCAGCCCGATGAAGTTGCTTATCTGCAATTTACATCAGGCAGTACACGCATGCCGAGAGGCGTCGTCATCACTGAGCACGCACTCATGTGCAATCTGAAGGGAATTGTGCGTAATGGTCTGGAAATAACACCTGAAGACCGTTCTGCATCCTGGTTGCCTTTCTATCACGACATGGGATTAGTAGGTCTCGTTCTGGCGCCTATGGTTACGCAGATATCCGTTGATTATCTGGCGACACGCGATTTTGCAATTCGTCCTTTACAATGGTTGAGATTGATCAGTCGTAACCGCTGCACCGTGGCATTCAGCCAGCCTTTTGGACTCAAATTATGCACCATGCGCGCACGTGAATCAGACTTGAAGGAACTCGACCTGAGCTGCTGGAGAGCTGCCGGAATTGGTGCGGAAATGATTCGCCCGGATACGTTAAGAAATTTCGCTGAGAAATTCTCATCTGCCGGGTTTAATGAAAAGGCATTTCTGCCCTGCTATGGTTTGGCTGAATCAACACTGGCGGTCACATTTTCAAAAATAGGTCATGGATTTGACAGCATACAAATCGACAGCAAAATACTGGTCGATAAACGGATGGCTGTCAGATTACAAGCCGAGGGACGCAAGAGCAATGAATTTGTGAATTGCGGAAAACCGTTGCCGGGACACACTGTCAGGATCGTAGATGACGAGGATCGGCCACTGGAAGAAAGAATGTTGGGCAGCGTGCTTGTACAAGGTGCAAGCATTATGTCGGGTTATTTCAACAACCCCGAAGAAACAAAAAATGCACTGAAGCCGGAAAATTGGCTTGATACCGGAGATATCGGCTTCCTTTATGAAGGAGACTTGTATATCACAGGACGGCGGACGGATGTCATTATCGTCAATGGACGTAACATTCGCGCCCAGGACATTGAAGAGCTTGCTGAGCAGCAGCCCGAGGTCAGATCAAGAGAAGCTTCAGCATTTGGTGTCAGTAATGAGGACGGCTCGACAACGGTTGTTCTCGTTATTGAGTGCAGGCTGGCTTCACTGGCAGAGCGCCACACACTGAGCAAACGGTTGCAACAGCTTGTGTATATGGCCTTTGGCGTAAATTGTATCGTGGAACTCGTTCAACCGCATACACTACCCAGAACATCGTCAGGCAAGCTGTCTCGTTTCGCAGCACGGCAAGGCTACATACAACGCACAAATCTGACCGATCAGCTCGCGGTGGTAGAATTCGGGGATCGTTAACCGATTATGCGAAAATTGGTAGCTGTCACTGGCGCTACTGGTTTTATTGGTCAGAGGCTTATTGATCATCTTGTCGATACGGGTTGGCGCGTAAAAGCGCTTACCCGAAAAAAAAAAGCGGATACAGATTCCATTCACTGGCTTTATGGGGATCTGGATAGCCTGCCGGTTTTAACTGATCTTGTGAAAGATGCTTCAGCAGTGATTCATTGTGCAGGCACCGTAAGGGGAAGTTCATTTGATTCATTTGCACATACCAATGTAATCGGCACTGAGAATCTCATCAAGGCGGTTATTCAGCAGAAACAACCGCAACGTTTTTTACTCATCTCTTCACTTGCCGCCAGGCAACCCGAACTATCCTGGTACGCCAGGAGCAAAAAACAGGCTGAACAGCTTATCACTGATCATGCATCTGAATTATCCTGGACAATTTTCAGACCGACTGCAGTATACGGCCCTGGTGATAAAGAACTGAAACCGCTTTTCCAGGCAACCCGCAAAGGATTGCTCCCGGTTGTAGGAAAATTACAAAACCGTTTCGGATTATTGCATGTTGACGATCTGGTTTCCGCGATTCAAGCATGGTTGGATCTTGATGCCCCTTGTCCAGGTATTTATGAACTCGATGACGGTACGACCGGGGGGTATAGCTTCCAGTCGCTGGCGGCATTAACTCAGAAAATATGGCGCAGGCCGGTTCGTTGTATCGTAGTGCCTCATGCACTGATAAAGAATATCGCTGCCATGAATCTCTGGCTGGCAAGAATCTTCCGCTACGCACCCATGCTCACCCCCGGAAAAGTAAAAGAGCTACATCACCATGACTGGGTATGTGATAATGGGCCATTAATTCATGCACTGCCTGACTGGCGGCCCCGCATCCGTTTACATGATGCGTTACCGCTTATTGTATAGCCATACATTAAAAAATGAAGTTATGACAGACAATAATTACGATGAAATCATTGAGCTGCTTTGCGATCGTCTCAGCAGTCTGACCAATACTGATACGAACATCACAGCAGAAACAAATCTGATCAGCGGATTATCCATTGATTCAATTAAACTTCTGAATCTCATCATGGAGATAGAAGATGCATTTGATATCTCAATTCCTATTAACGCACTGGCCGATGTTCAAACAGTACATGAATTGGCCAGTCTCATTTCCAAAATTAAATCTGCATCCTGATCAATGAATTTACTGGAAAAACTTGATGCAGCTGCAGCAGCAAGAAAAGCAATGCTGCCTGAAGGCGTCGGCGCCTTCGGAATTCCTATTGAAGAAGTATATTCAGCGACAGAAGCCAGGATTGGCGAACGTCGCGTACTGCTGCTGGGAACAAATAATTATTTAGGTCTGACGTTTGCGCCGGAATGCATACAAGCGGCACAAAAGGCACTTGATGAAGAAGGCACAGGTACAACCGGTTCTCGCATGGCAAATGGCAGTTACTATGGCCATCGCGCACTCGAGCGCGAATTTGCGGATTTCTACAACTGCTGCTCGGGAATCGTTTTCACCACCGGCTATCAGGCCAATCTGGGCACCATATCTGGATTAGTGGGGCGCGGTGATACCGTTCTGATCGACGGCGATTCGCATGCCAGCATTTTTGACGGCTGCATCCTCAGCGGTGCTGAAATTATTCGTTTCAAGCACAACGATATGGCCGATATGGAAAAACGATTACGCCGCCTGGGTGATCGCACGGATACGACCTTGATTATCGTCGAAGGCATTTACAGCATGCTCGGCGACCAAGCGCCACTGGCCGATATTATTGCGCTTAAGAACAAATACAAATGTACGTTACTGCTGGATGAAGCACATTCGCTCGGTGTTCTGGGGGAAACAGGCCAGGGGTTAGCGGAAAAAACCGGGTTACTGAAAGAAGTGGATTTTATCACCGGTACTTTCAGCAAAAGCCTGTGCAGTATCGGTGGTTTTTGCGTCAGTAATCATCCGCAGCTGGATCAGCTGCGCTATATCAGTCATCCTTATATCTTCACCGCGTCACCCTCTCCGGCAACTATCGCATCAACACGTGCTGCGCTGCAACTGCTAAAAGAAGGCCGTCATCTGCGCAAACAACTCTGGAAAAACTGTACACAACTCTACACAAAACTTAAAGAAACCGGATACGAGTTGGGCCCGGAACCGGGCCCTGTCATTGCCGCGGTTCTCGACAACCCGAAGCAGGCACTCCAGATCTGGCAGCGATTATTGGAAAACAATATCTATGTTAATTTGATTTTGCCGCCAGCTGCGCCTGATGGAAAATCGCTGGTACGTTGCAGCGTCAATGCAGCGCATACCACCGAACAAATGACGTATGTAGGCGATATTTTCGCAAAATTGTACCGTGAAATCTTGCAGGCATAATTTCCGATTCGACAGTAAAATTTCCTGTCAAATAGGATAGATTACGTTACAAAACAAAACCATCTGATGATATGGATATTTCAAAAGCATCTGCGGTAATCATTTCAATCCTATCGGAAACCTGGCATGGTGCATGTCAATTGTCTTCGTTCTTGTAAGTTTGGTTTGTTTCAGTATATACTTCAAAACTGGCTGTTTTTATAAACCTTGAAAGAAATATCAATAACAATAAATGGTTTCAAATTATTTATTTAAAGATAAATATTAGATAATTATTAGGAGAAGCAATGAAATTTTCAGTATTAGCAGCACTGTTGGCACTTGTATTATCTGGATGTGGTTCAATGTTTGACGCAGCTGACATGGGTGATCCCAGCATGACTGGTCAAGATTGCGAATTTGGTATTGATGGCAACGGTAACTGTCTGAGAGAAGGACAGGATCCACGTCCGTACGGTGGCACCAGCAAACCAGGACATTAATAGACCAAAGTTTTAATAGCCAAACATTTGTCTCTATATGAGGCAAAAAAAACCGCCCCTAGTGGCGGTTTTTTTATTTGATCATCAGTGTAAATATGCGCTCAGCGAACTCAAAGAAACAGAAAAAAACCGCCAGCTTTTACTTTTATTGTGCCCTGTTTAGCAGGAAGCTTTAACTACACCAAAGCCCGTTATCCGTTATCTACGGGCTATCATTTCAAGACCACCATATCATATTCAATTCAACTTCGCCGGTCGGGCATAGCTGATTACCACACGACCGCTTTCCGTTAACGGTAAAATTTACGATCCACATTGATGACATCTTTATGGAACGGATTTGCAATTTATGTTTCAGATATCACTGATAAGATTAAATTTAAATGCAATTAACCCAAATTTGGTAATAAGTTCTATGAATCTACATCTTTTTGTACCCGCTTTATTTTGGTCTGATACCGCTCTTCCAGAAATTTATCAGGGCCTGCCGACACCTTTTCTGGAAAAATTGCTTGCAAAAAGCAAAGCAACGAAATCTTCGACAACAGACATAAATGCCTGGCTTTGTCAGGCATTTAATGTTGAGAAACAGCAAGACTGGCCTGTTGCTCCGATTATGCAACGCATGGATTCCGTTCAACCGCATGGTGAAAGCGAAACAAACCAGGGTTATTGGCTGCGTGCCGATCCGGTTCATTTACGCATTGAACAGAATCATATTATGCTGGCTGACAGCTTTATGTTTCAGATAACACCGGAAGAAGCACTGCAATTTTCCAGCGCGATTAACCAGATACTGATTCATGACAATGTGTCCATTCTTCCACTTCATCCCTACCATTGGTACATACATCTATCCAACGCACCGGAACTGTATACAAAGACGCTGAATGCGGCAACTTGCAATAACATTAATCATTTGATGCCAACCGGAAAGGATAGCACTCAATGGCATAAAATTACAAATGAAATCCAGATGTTATTACATGGCCATCCACTCAATCAAAACCGCGAAACTCGTGACCAGCTTGCCATTAACAGCGTATGGTTCTGGGGCGGAGGGGTTATGCCACAATCCGTATCTACATCTTATACAACAGTGTGGAGCAATAATCATCTTGCGCAGGCATTAACACGGCTGTGCGACGCAAAACATAACGCGCGACCTGATAATGCGGAATCGTGGTTACAACAAGCCCATTCCGGGAATCACTTGATTGTTCTTGATGACTTGCTCAATAGCGAGAAATATAACGACGCCTATCGCTGGCGTGAGAATTTGAAAAAACTTGAACAGCATTGGTTTGTTCCACTTTATGCAGCACTGAAAAGTAATCAAATCAATTCGATCAGAATTTCAAGCATTAATGAAAATCTCAGTCATAATTTTTTTATTACCCCATCAAGTCTATGGAAATTCTGGTCAACCATAAAACCTTTGTCTTTTTATGCCGATAATCAATAACACCAATGACATGATTACCCTACATTAAAGATTCAAATTCATATCCATTCCATGATTAATACGATAAAACCTTATCTCTCAGTCTGTGTCGCACTGTTGTCAGCAACGTTCATACTACTGAACGATTTCTTTTTTGACGATACCGCACGCTACTGGGTCGCCATGCTGTGGATATGTCTGTTTTCTGCCGTTCTGGTCATGCTGGGTCAAGTCGTTCGTATCAACAAGGCAATCAAAAGCTATTCCGAGCAACTGGCGTCCAGCAAAGAAAGGCTGGCAAATGAAATCAAACACCGTCTATGGGCAGAAAAAACCACTGCTGAAAGCAAGGTAAAATCGCAATATACCGATGAAAATATTCCGGTTATGCTGGCCTACTTTAATGCAGAGCAGCGCTGCCGCTATCACAACCACTTATTCCGGAAATGGTTTGGATTGAAAGCAGATCAGATCAACGGCATGTTACTGCAAGAATTCGCAAGTAATGAATTCATTTCCAGTATCTCAAATAACATTGATGCGATTTTATCCGGCAAAACAGTTCATGAGGAACGCGTATTAAAATCAACAAAAGACCTTCCCTATATCTTTGTCGAGCAATATATACCGCATTTGGATTCTAAAGGGCGAATAGCAGGATTCTATACACTGCATACACCGCGCGCGCAGGAAAAACATCTTGTTGTATCGAAAAAAAACCAGCAAGCCACGCCAACAGACGATATTGTTTCAGCCAAAACCCATACCCCGATCCCGTCAAGTGAAGCGTGTTCGCAAGATGCGGTAACGGCGAAACGAATTACACAAGTCATCAAAGATGACAAGTTTAATATTTATTGTCAAAAAATTATTCCTGTCGACAAGAATACCTTGTTGCCGATTCAATACGAAATACTGATTCGGATGGTGGAAGAAGAAAATAATCTTATGCCTCCAGGTTCATTTCTTCCTTTAGTCGATCAGCTTGGGTTGATGCCGCAACTGGATCGCTGGGTGTCGAGTCATGTGATTGAATGGATCGCAGAACACATCAAGGAAACAAGAACTATTTTTTGTCTTAATCTCGCTAAAGATACATTGCACGATAAAAAATTTATCACGTTTATTAAGGAAAAATTGCAAAAAACACAAGTACCTGCTGCAACACTGTGTTTTGAAATTGAAGAAAATGATGCAAATTCAAACTCGGACAACACGATTCTTTTTACTAAGGAAATTCGTAAAATCGGTTGTCAGGTCACCCTCTGTAGTTTCGGTCAGAGTATGGCCTCTATGGATTTACTAAAAAAAATGAAATTTGATTATCTGAAGATTGACGGCAATATTGTCTGTAACATGTTGCACGATGATGAAGATATGATGCGGATTAAAGGAATTAATCAGATTGCGCGTAGATTATCGATCAAAACCATAGCGGAACTCGTCGAAACCAAAGAAACACTCGCCAAACTGAATGAAATCGGAATCAACTATGCGCAGGGGTTTGGCATCGCGAAACCTTGTCCACTTGATTCAATTGATATCGCCTCGATAAATCCACAGACTAAATCAGCCGTCATCTCGGAAAATAAGAAATTCGAATGTGGCAATGTGAAGTTATAACATTGCCACTGAATTTCAAATCCACAATTAAAGCGCTTTGACCATGTTTTCGACAACCTTCTTTGCATCACCAAAGATCATCATGGTTTTATCCATATAAAACAGATCATTATCCAGACCGGCATAACCTACGCCCATACTGCGCTTAACAACCATAACCGTACGCGCTTTATGTGCATCAAGAATAGGCATACCATATATGGGGCTTCCGGGAACATTGGCCGCAGGATTAACAACGTCATTTGCGCCTAATACCAGCACCACATCAGTATTGGCAAAATCGCTGTTAATCTCATCCATTTCGAGCACCTGTTCATACGGAATTTCTGCCTCTGCCAGCAAAACGTTCATATGGCCCGGCATACGACCCGCAACCGGATGGATGGCAAATCTTACCGTAACCCCTTTTTCATGCAGTAATTCCGCCAGCTCTTTGACAGCATGCTGTGCTCTGGCAACAGCCAAGCCATAGCCGGGTATAATGATAACGCTATCCGCATTTCCCATCAGGAATGCCGCATCTTCAGCACTTCCGCTACGATAAGTTTTTTGCGTACCGTCATCAGCAGCTACTGCGGCACCACCCTCGCTGCCAAAGCCACCGAGAATGACAGACAGAAAAGGTCTGTTCATCGCCTTACACATGATATAGGAAAGAATGGCACCGGAACTGCCCACCAATGAGCCGGCGATAATCAGCATCGGATTACCCAGGGAAAAACCAATACCCGCAGCAGCCCATCCCGAGTAAGAATTCAGCATCGATATCACTACGGGCATATCTGCGCCACCGATCGGAATAATAATCAGGAAACCGAGCAGGAACGCGATAGTGGTCATGACAATAAATGCAGTCCAGTTTGTGGTTTCACTAAAGAAGAACCACAGGCCAAAACCGATCATGACAATCGCCAGAACCAGATTCAGCATATGCTGTCCGGTAAAAACGATCGGCGTACCGCTCATACGACCAGACAGTTTCATAAAAGCAATTACCGAGCCCGACCACGTCATGGCGCCTATGAAGGTGCCCAGGAATAATTCGAGCTTACTGCCAGCAGGCAATACTTCCGGAAGACCGAACGAAACAGGATTGTTTATCGCTGCGATCGCAATAAACACAGCGGCAAGACCGACTAACGAATGCATGAATGCC
Source organism: uncultured Nitrosomonas sp. (assembly GCA_964464365.1). Classification (GTDB taxonomy): domain Bacteria; phylum Pseudomonadota; class Gammaproteobacteria; order Burkholderiales; family Nitrosomonadaceae; genus Nitrosomonas. The sequence continues at coordinate 30,611 of CAYXFV010000033.1, forward strand.
ACTAATTCCGGCATCGCCGTCATCTGTACGCGCTTAGCGATAAGTGTCCCTATTACACCACCGATTGCGATACAACCAACAATCAGCATCCAGTTCTCGGTCAGTGTCATTGTGGTTGCTACGGCAATCGTCATGCCGAGTATACCGAACAAGTTCCCGCGACGCGCTGATTCCGGTGAACTTAAGCCTTTTAGTGCCAGTATAAAAAATACTGAAGCAACCAAATACGCGAGTGCTACCATATTTGCTGACATTTATGCACTTCCTTTTTTATCTTTTTTCTTGAACATTTCTAGCATACGCTGACTCACCAGAAATCCACCAAATACATTAACCGCCGCAAGTGTCACAGCAACAGCCCCCAGCCATACGCCCCAGTCCATTTCCACAGGGCCGGCCGCCAGCATTGCACCGACAATGATAATACTTGAAATAGCGTTGGTTACGGACATCAACGGGGTATGCAATGCGGGTGTCACATTCCACACGACATGGTAGCCGACAAAAATTGCCAGTACAAAAATAGTTAGATTAATAATAAGTGGATCGATATCACCTATCATATTCGCTCCTTTAAAATTCGTTAACTGTATGCTACAGATAGAACATAGTCATTTAATCTGTCACGGATATTTTACAAATCAGTGGTTGTATCAACTAAGCTTTGCGGATTACACCGCCATCACTGCATACCAAAGTACCGGCAATAATTTCGTCTTCACGATCTACGTTTAGTTTGCCTTCAGCATCAACGATCAGATTAAAAAAATTCTGTAAATTGCGCGCATACAAAGTACTGGAATCCGCTGCAACAAGCCCCGGGATGTTGGCGATACCGACAAGATGAACGCCATGTTTGACGACCGTTTTATCCAATTCCGACAATGGGCAATTGCCACCTGCTTCGACAGCCATATCCACGATGACAGATCCGGGTTTCATGCCCTTCACGGTTTCTTCTTTAATCAGAACAGGCGCCGGGCGGCCGGGAATAAGCGCGGTGGATATAATAATATCCGCTGCAACCGCTCTGGTATGAATCAATTCACTTTGGCGACGTTTATAATCTTCGGACATTTCAGCAGCATAACCACCCGCTGTTTCAGCACTAGCTTTTTCCTCATCGGTCAGCGGTACTTCGACGAACTTTGCACCAAGGCTTTCGACTTGCTCTTTCGCTGCCGGTCTTACATCAAAGGCCTCAACAACTGCGCCCAGTCTTTTTGCAGTCGCAATGGCCTGCAACCCAGCCACGCCTGCGCCAAGAATAAGAACACGCGCAGCTTTCACCGTACCGGCCGCAGTCATCAGCATCGGAAAAAAGCGCTGATAAATATCGGCCGCCATAATGACCGCCTTGTATCCCGCAATATTAGCCTGGGATGACAATACATCCATATTCTGGGCACGTGTAATTCTGGGTAGTTTCTCCATCGAAAAGGCGGTTACGCCATGCCTGGCCAGCATTTCTATGCCCTCAGCCTTATGCGGCGCCAATAAGCCTATCAATATGGCGTCCTTACGCATCATGGCCAATTCATCAAACTCCGGCCCACGTACTTTGAGGACGATTTCAGATTGACTGTACAATGTTGCCGCATCGGTGACTATACGCGCGCCAGCCGCTTCAAATGCCGAATCGGGTATGCTTGCGCCTGCACCTGCACCGGATTGCACAGATACGATATGGATACCCTTTGCAGTATATTTTTTAACAGTCTCCGGTGTGGCTGCTATTCGTGATTCTCCCCCGCGTATTTCTGCAGGTATGCCTATATGCATTGATGATCTCCCTTATATTTGCCAACAGGCTTGCAAACAAAAACTTTAGTTATAAAAACAATGGATATTGTTAATAAATTATGAATTATAAATCAATTTACACTTTACGTAACAGCTTCCTATTCAGGAGGCTGCAAATGGCCATCATAGCCCAATCAGAACATCTTGTCCGGGATCATGTGCATTCTGGAAGGCCAATGCTGCAATACCAGTCGCCTGGCGTTACCTCCGAAAAACAAACACGCGGATTTCCTTTAGCGAAAAACCATTGGTAAAAATCTCCAAATGGCTCCGTGCCTGCACGCACAACTGATAAATGCTTTTCATTTCGGAATTCAGCGCTACAGAAATAAATATTTAACCTGAGTTCGGGATAAGAAAAGAAGAGGTGGACGT
>CAYXFV010000034.1:0-30759 GCA_964464365.1 uncultured Nitrosomonas sp.
AAAATGCAGACGTCCACCTCTTCTTTTCTTATCCCGAACTCAGGTTAAGTAATGTCCGATCAAAGAATTTGGTATGATTACGCTTTGCTTTTACTGTTTGCGATAACTTTCAATCAAAATTTTCAGGCTCATGGCTTTATTCATTAACCCACAAAAAACTTTACACTATTGTTTTGCAATAGTATTTCTCGCGCTGAGCTTCACACTATCAGCAACATCTCAGGCTGCACAATTGCTGGATATCCGCTCCGATGAAGCAGCGGACAATTGCAACCCTGAAATCTCGCAGATCAGGGTAACGATCAACGGTGTCGGTTATGGCGGCATCCTGACCGTCGGGTTATATGATAATCCGCATCATTTTCTCGTCAAACAGGGGCGCAAACGGCAGGTACGCATTCCCGCTACCGATGATCAGCATATTGTCTGTTTTAGTTTGAATAAACATGGCACATACGCTGTTGCGGCTTATCACGACAAAGACGCCGACCGCAAATTGAAGCGACTCTGGAATATGCTGCCTGGAGAACCGTTTGGACTCTCCAATAATCCCGCGCCGGTCATCGGTTTTCCCAAATTCCGCGATTCAGCTTTTACGACCGAAGGGCTCGGTGCCGATATCATTATTAACCTGCATCACCCTTAATCATTTTTGAACGTACAATAAACCACAACCCCGGAATGCAAACCGGCGGGCATATCAGGTATTAATCATCACAGAAGCTCCGGCATCACATATTCGTTCGGTCATTTCATTCGCAAATGAAAATACTGTTTAGCGTGGCCATTGCTGTATCGAGCGCCTATTTACTTCTTCTGCTGCTGGTTTTCGTCCTGCAATCCCATTTACTGTATTTTCCCAAAGTTGAAAAAAATATTACCGCCACACCGGATCAACACGGTTATGCATTTGAATCCGTGAACATCAATACTGCGGATAATGTAACATTGCACGGCTGGTTTGTACCGGCTGCGGATGCCATAGGCACCGTACTTTTTTTTCATGGTAATGCCGGTAACATTGCTCACCGGCGGGCTTATCTGCCCATGTTCCAGCAGCTCAAATTGAATGTATTGATCTTTGATTACCGTGGTTACGGTCAGAGCAGCGGCTCACCGACTGAAGCAAGCACTTACGCCGATGCGCTGGCGGCCTGGACATACCTGACCGATACACGGGGAATTCCGCCGTCAGAAATTATCCTGTATGGCGAATCACTCGGCGGCGCAATTGCCGCATGGCTGGCAACACAGAAACGCGCAGCCCTGTTGATATTAGCTTCAACGTTTACTTCCATTCCGGACCTCGCCCGGACAATTTATCCATTTTTACCGGTACGCTGGATTGCGCGTTTTCAATACAATACGCTGGAATATCTCAGCTCAATCGACAGCCCGGTATTTATCGCACACAGCCCGGATGATGAAATCGTGCCCTTTTCTCATGGCGAACGGCTGTTTAATGCTGCGCATGCACCGAAACAGTTTCTGGTTATGACCGACGGTCACAATGAAGGGTTGATCTTTATGCGCGAAGACTGGATTCAAAAACTTGAATCATTTGTAAGAACGCACTTGGAATCGCCGTAATCAGAAACAGCGCAAACGGGAAAAACTACAACAGATATTTGATCGCCTCGTGTTCAGCAACCAACTCTGTATAACTGGCTTTCATTTTTTCTTTATCAAAATCGCTTAACTCCAGTCCCTGCACAATGCTGTAGTTACCATCCCGACAGGTCACCGGAAAACTGTATATCACGCCTTCGGGAATATCATAACTACCATCGGATGGAATACCCATCGATGTCCAGTCATTTTCCCGAGTACCAAAAATCCAGTCCTGCATATGGTTAATCACGGCATTCGCGGCACTCCCGGCGCTTGATTTACCTTGACGCGCCTCAATAATGGCCATGCCGCGTTTCTGCACAACAGGCACAAAACGCTCATGAATCCAGCGATCATCGTTAATCAACGTGCTAACCGGTTCCTGATCAACCATTGCGTGATTCAGATCCGGATATTGCGTATTAGAATGATTACCCCAGATCACCATCTTTCGGATGGTGGTAACAGGTCGGGAAAGTTTTTGTGCCACTTGAAATAATGCGCGATTGTGATCGAGCCTGAGCATCGCCGAAAAATTGCGCGGATCAAGATCTGGCGCATTTTTTATTGTGATGTAGGCATTCGTATTGGCAGGGTTACCCACGACAAGTACCTTAACATTCCTGTTGGCAACTTCATTCAGCGCTTTTCCCTGCTCAATAAAAATCGGGCCATTTGCTTTGAGCAGATCTTTCCGTTCCATATTTTCACCACGTGGACGCGCGCCGACCAGCAAGGCGGCATCCGCATCCCTAAAAGCAACACGTGGGTTATCCGTGGTGATGAGTTCAGTCAACAAGGGAAATGCACAATCCTGCAATTCCATGACGAGACCGTCAAATAATTGCTGCGCACCAGGAATATCAAGTAGCTGCAAAATAACCGGTTGATCTTTACCAAACATCTCTCCTGCTGCAATACGAAAGATCAGGTTGTAACATATTTGTCCTGTTGCACCAGTAACTGCAATTCGAATGGGCGATTTCATTTTCTTCCAATCCTTGAGAAAATCCTGCAGACTGCAAGCCTACAGTTCTTGGGAAAGTGTGACACGGCATTATACTTGTTATCGAAGACGCGCGGAAGACCGAGTTTATCGCAGATTCCGGCTGGAAAGCATGGAAAATCGGTAGCAAACAAAAATAGAATGCCGTTTCATTAGCGGCATTTCTGGCGGATATCCCGTGAGATATCCATTTGCAGATGCCCGTAATACCCCGGCAACGGATAAAAACCGTACAGCAAAGATCGCCTGAAATCAGCGACTTGAACCTCAAATATCAAATCACGTAACTGCTCGCACTGGGCTCTGGCTTCCAATTCCTGCATTTTTAACGCCTGCCGTCCCGCCTCTGTTTGTGCGGAACGTAAATTGTCTTGCCGCATGCTTTGAAGTTTTCTGAGCATGGCTTCCTGCTTTTGTTGCTCAGTTGTTTCCTGCGGCTCGGGTAATTCGGTCAAATCTGAAATCATGGCGCCGGGTACAGGCGTTTTACTGTACTGAATTTGCCCCCACGGATCGCTCCACTGATAAATCGTATCAGCACACACGGATGAAACGCTGAAAAATATGACAACACCAACGACTTTTTTCATAAATCCGGGCACGGGTATCTGATTGCGGTTAATCACGCGAAATACATCACACTTCATGTATTTCTATTCCTGCACTTCTCCTGCGCTATTCAGTATACGTTGAAATCGACTACGGAGAAAAGCGCGCATATCATCTTATCCCCCATCCACCGCCATCCGCCATCATTTACAACCACAGACTTGCAATCACCGGATCGAGCACTGCCGCATAATCGGCGGGCAATACCATCTGCCCGATATCCGGCACGGCAAAACCGGACATTACACTGACCAGATCCTCAACCTGATTGTCCTGCAGCATCAAGCCGTCGGAAGTTCTGAACCGTTCAACGTGGTTAGCGGACCCAAGGTACCAGTCATTGATTACCAACTTGTCATTCGTGCCGATAATGCTGACTTCAAGATTGCTACCAGCCTGCTGAAACCATATCTGATTGGCACTGATACCCGCCAGGAATCGGACCGTATCAGTGTTGCCCGCAGTGGCGTCATTTTCAATCACGGTATCCAGACCGTAATCCCGCCCCAGAATATAAACATCATTACCCGTTCCGCCGATCAGCGTATCATCCCCTCCCCGGCCATTGAGACGGTCATTGCCCGTCCCGCCTGTGAGTATGTTGCTGGCATCATTTCCAACCAGGCTATTGCCAAGTTCATTACCGGTTCCGTTAATCGCAGCACTCTCTATCAAAACCAGATCTTCAACATTCGAATCCAGCGTGTAACTGATACTCGAACGTACTTTATCAACACCTTCACCGGCAAATTCAATGACGGTATCGCCGATGTTGTCGACCACATAAATGTCGTCACCAATGCCGCCGATCATCGTGTCCGCACCTTCCCGGCCGTTGAGACGGTCGTTACCTATCCCACCTGTAAGTATGTTACTGACATCGTTCCCAACCAGGTGATTGTCGAGTTCATTACCGGCCCCATTGATCACCGCACCGTCTATCAGGATCAGTTCTTCGATATTCGAACCCAGCGTGTAGCTGACGCTCGACCGCACTCTATCGATGCCTTGATCAGCAAATTCGATAACAATATCTCCAACATTGTCCACGATATAAATATCGTCGCCGCTACCGCCGATCATCGTATCCGCGCCTTCCTGACCGTTAAGCCGGTCATTGCCTGCATTCCCCGTCAGCGTGTTATCAGCAGTGTTGCCGATCAGATGATTATCCAATGCATTACCAGTGCCATTTATAGCATTCGTACCGGTGAGATTCAGATTCTCCACATTGGCGCCCAGAATGTAAGTCATGGAAGATCGAACCGTGTCTGTACCTTCATCGAAGTTTTCAATAACCACATCCAGCGCGCTGTTGACCACATAAATATCGTCTCCCGCACCCCCTGCCATCGTATCGTGGCCTGCGCCACCGTTCAGACGATCGTTACCGGCATGGCCGTGCAAAATATCGTTGCCTGCCAGACCGTTGATGATATCGTCGCCGATGCCGCCATTCAGCACATCGGCACCCGATGTGCCTTCAAGTATCATGCCCTGGCTACTGACATGAATATCAAAAATATCCGATGCGGTCAGGTTGCCGGTATCCATCGCAGTCACCTTGACGCTGAATATGCCCGGCACATCCGGTGTGCCGCTGAACACCAGTGTCTGCGCATCAAAACTGAGCCATATCGGCAGGGGATCACCATTCGCCAGCGTCACGCTGTAAGTCAGCCAGTCACCGGCATCCGGATCGACAAATGCATCGACATCCACCACATAGCTGAAGACCTCCCCCGCAGTCCCTGCCTGATCGGGAAGCGCGGTTGATAATTCAGGCGCCTGGTTATCCTCCAGATTTGCCAGAACAGCGGCCAAATCCCACATGGTATAGTCGCCGTCGAATCGGATCCATTCGACGGAATACGGTGTTACGCCACCGTTTTCCAGATAATTCCGGATCGTCAGCGAGTCACTCGTCCCGATAATCGTGAGCACCAGATCATTGCCGGAACGACCGACATGAACATCATCCACGGTGATGTCATAGTCAAACACCACCCTATCGCTCTTGCCATGGGTTGTATCGTAATTATCCACCGTATCCTGACCTGCTCCCCTGCCAAACAGATAAACATCATCACCCTCGCCACCCTTCAGGATGTCATTACCCGCGCCGCCCTCCAAGGTATCATTGCCGCTGCCGCCCGTCAGGGTATCGTCGCCAACCCCACCATTCAGAAAATCATCGCCATCGCCGCCGTCAAGCGTGTCGTTGCCGCCTTCGCCGTAAATCACGTCATTGGCGCTCTGACCGACGATAACATTATCCAGCTCCTGCGGATCAAGCGTAGGTGCCGAACCGGCCCGTGCGACGAGTTCAGCCATCGTTAGAACGGTGCCATCGCCAAACTGGATACGTTCCAATCCCATACCCGGCAAATCGGCTGAATTCGGCAGGACAATTTCAACACCACCGCCTGGCCAGGTCATCGTGAGCGTTGCGTGTACGGTCTGGTTATACAGCGCCTCCGCTTCTCCCGGCCAGCGCTCGCGGATACCTTCGGCCACGCGCTGCCCCCATGCGAAGGCGATATTTTCCGGGTTAATACCGACCAGAACGAGTGTATCCTGCGCAATAGGTTGCGGATCAAGCGGCTCGTCGTTCAGATACCGATAAGCGGTCACATCGTCACTTCCGGATGTTCCAATTTGCCACAGCTGCGTTCCGGTGTCCCAGATCGTATCGATGCCCGCCTCGCTCGCCAGCATGATATAAGTATCCTGACTGAATCGGCCATCGAGCACATCATCCCCATCACCACCTGCCAGCGTATCTCTGGCATGATTGCCATAAAGCGTATCGTTGCCTGTATTGCCATAAACAAACCCGCCGATATTGGCCGCATTATCCGCAAAGTAGAACATTTCGTTACCCGGCCTGACCCGGCCCGATGCATGGAGAATATCGTCCCCGCCACCACCGTCAATCATCGAAATCTCGCTGTGGAAACTCACATCGCTTTGACCGGTGCCATCGTTGTATTGATAACTGTTACCATTCTTAAAGCCTTTGATGACATTATCGCTGTCACCACCCTGAATGCGTTCGATCTGTGTATCCAGCGTCGTCGTGCTTTGCCAGTGCTGCTGAATAATGTTTATAGTTGGATCGGGTTGCGGAGGTCTTGTGCTGAACACTAAAACACCGACCAGTTCACCGCGATCGTATACGTAAGAATAACCACCCAGCCAGAGACCAAAATTGATATTTAAGAAGCTACTTAGCGGATAAAACTTGGTTTCAAACGTAGGCGTCGCAGGTGTTGTTGGTGTTAGATTCTGTACCGGCGGACTGGTCGATGAAGGCGGACTTAACACTTCAATCCGGATATCGGAAGAAACGAGACCATTGTTTTGACGCTGTATGGCAGCGCTATCGGATGCGGTATCGATAACTGTAAAATGCTGCGTCTTGAATTGTGTTTCAAACTGGGCTATCGATGCCGTGCTGTACGTTGTTTCATTGATCCGCGTGTATAAGCCGTGATATGAATCATCGGTATTGTTCAGCACATCGCTGCGCCATTGCGCGCGTGCCGCATCCAGAAAATCAGCCTGTAGCTGGGCGATATCAATAGCAGGCTCCGGCATAGCCAGCCAGTCGGCAACGCTGGTTGCCGTGTTGTTTTCATCCAGAATTGTCCAGATATGCGGCGATACAAAATAATCCTGCAGCGTCAGCGTCGCGCCACCACCACGCAATGTCAGCGTCAAATCGTCTCCTGCCTGCAGGCGACGCAGATCGGTCAGTCTTGTGCCGTCTGTCAGTGCGACAAAGCTGGAACCTTCCCCGGATTCCACCGCCACATCGCTGCCCAGCGAATTCCAACCGAAAAGATAAGTATCAACGCCGTCACCGCCGATCAGTGTATCGTTGCCACCCGCCCCGTCCAGGCTGTCATTACCCGCGTAACCTTCAATGCGATCGTCACCGCCCGTTCCGATCAACACATCGTCCCCCGACGTGCCGCCATAAGTCTCGACAGCCAGGGTGTTGATCTGACTGGCGTCCAGCATGGCGCCATCGTCAAAGCGCAGCGCAGTCACATTCGGCCCGGTGCTAAACCAGCCCTCAAACAATATACTGTCGTGCGTATCTGCGATGCGCATAAGCAGGCTGCCATCAGCCAGTCGGAATAACCGCAGATCGTCCGCAGCAATTCCTGCGCCCAGCTGCACTTCATCGCCTGCGGCTTCTTCAGCATTGGCTGAAGCAATGGTGTCAGCACCATCGCCACGGGTAAATACATACACATCGGCATCGTTGCCGCCCGCCAACCGGTCTGCGCCGAAACCGCCTTGCAGAATATCCGAGCCATCCTCCCCGGACAACATATCATTGCCAGAGCCACCTTCAAGCCGGTCATTGCCGCCACCGCCCAGGATAGTGTCATTACCACCATAACCCTTGAGGAGATCGTCGTGGATATCCCCCTGGATCAGATCATCCCCGGCACCCCCATAGGCGTGGGTAACGGGATATCCGGAAATTGTTATCGATCCCACATTTAAAAACACGGCTTGGGTCAAATGTTCGCTCACCCAGGATTCCAGATCGATACTTTGCGTGCCGTGGTCATAGTAGACCTGCGCAGCCATACCATAGAGCGCAGCACTCAAGTTAATCGTTTCACCGTTCTCCAGTGTCATCTTCAGGCTGTTATCACTTTGCCACGTTGCGCCAATCGGCGCATTGCCCGGCATTGCAGCGGGTTCATCGAGTGACAGGGTTGAAAGCGCAAGCCCGAGCGGTTGGTTAGCCGGGTTTGCAGTCACATTATTGGCATCGGCAAGAATAATCGTGCTTCTGCCAAGAAGATCGTTGATAACGTCGCCTTTTTCCACGCCGATATAGATGTCGTCTCCCGCTCCACCCACCAGCGTATCGTTACCGCTGCCGCCAATCAACGTATCATTACCACCGTAACCGAATAACAGGTCATCTCCGCTGCCGCCATCGAGTGTGTCGTTGCCATGGTACTGCAACGCAATATCGTTAGCGTCTCCACGAAGGACATCGTCGCCTGCGCCACCTTCCAGATAGTCCGAACCGCCTTCGCCGAATAGCCCGTCGTCTCCGTCTCCGCCGTTCAGATAGTCGTCGCCGTGCAGCGATGCGGGAAGATCTGACGGACGGTCATCTCCAATCATCACATCGTTACCCGCTTGCCCCAGGATAACGTCATTACCGCTGCCGCCGAAAATCAAATCATGATCCGCGCCCGCGTCGATAAAATCGTTGCCGCCATACCCAAATATCCAGTCATCGCCAGCGCCGCCATAAATAACATCATCGCTGCCTGCATCGCGTGCAATCGTATCCATAGTCGATGCAAAATTATAGGATCGTCTATACATATTGGCATCATTTTCAACTGCATGCGTCCGAATAACCGCCCAGTCGCGATCGACATTAGACATATAAATACTGACATCGCCTTCGATGGTATCGTTTCCGCCAAGCCCCATCAGGATATCCTTGCCCATGCCGCCCATCAGGATATCTTCGCCCGCCTCGCCAATTAAAATATCATCGCCCAGTCCACCGTCGAGCAGATCGCCCCGCTGCCCGCTGGCTGCCTGCGTTTCACCCAATATATACGCTTCATCGAGGGTATATTCGGTATCGGCATACAACCGGTCGTCATCTTCATTGCCGCTAATAATGTCGCTGCCCGCTTCGCCTGATACGATATCGTTGCCCGTACCGCCGCTCAGCATATCCTGCCCGGCTCCGCCTTCTATCCGGTCTGCGCCCTGTTTCGCAAAAACATCGTCATCGCCGCCAAAGCTCTGGATCAGGTCGTTGCCGCCACTGCCGTACAGCGTATCTTCCCGGTCAGGCGCGGCTTCCGTACCGACGATCACATTGCCCAGTTCGTCGTAACCAACCTGCACGCCGTCCGCATCCATATTCACATCATCCGGTTGCAGATCGCCCAAAATAGTCCGTTCGTATACGGGCGTATCAGGCGGCGTATTCTCACCCAGCGTGATGCCGAGGTAACCATCCTGCCAGGCCTTGATCAGAACACCGCTGCCATCCGCCGATTTGACGCGCAGATCATTTGAGCCGTTGTTCTGGGGTAACAGCAGATATTCCAGGCCATTCTGCCGATCGATCCAGCTGCCACCGATTTTGACCCAGTCTTTGTCAGCAACAACGCTATCTCTACCCTGAACGGTAACACTGCCCAACTGAATTACGCCAAGGCCATCGGTATCCAGCACCGTATCAATACCGTCACCGGGGTTGATAATATACGTGTCAGTCCCCGTGCCGCCTTCGAGATAATCGTTGTCTTCAAGCCCCTGAAACGTATCATCTCCGCCACCGCCATACAGACGGTCTTTTAATGCCGATCCTGCCGGGGTTTCCGCCGCATCACTGCCAAAGAAATAACGCGGCGTGTTGCCAAACAAAGCACCTTGTTGAATCTTGTAGTCCGTGGCGGCGTCTTCGAAGTAGATATCCGATTTCAGATACGGATGGACGCCAGTATTGTGAATATCTACCTGTGCAAATGGATTGTAGGGATTCTCATCATTGCTATTGAACCACAACTTGCGGGTCAGCAGAGTAGCGCGGTCAATCAGATATTGTTCTGTAATCGTACCCGAGCCATTCACTGGATCAAAAAGATCAAGCGCGCCATCGGTATTAAATGCGGTATAGTCAACGCCTGCCAATACAAAAGGATTTAAAGCCGTCAATGCAAAACGGGTGGCCAATCCCTGCGCACCATTGCCGGCCGCCATGGCGATAATTTCATTGACAGTCAATTCAGACAGCAACGTCAATTGTGCTGTACCAACCAGACTGGAGAATCTTCCATCAGCCAGCAAATTTTTAATGTTGTCGTAAAGTTTCTCACGATCACCTGTCGGAGTTTCGTGATTGACACTCAGTACACTCTTACCGTTTTCCGGATTCTGTATGATTATTCGCAACGCATCCAACGCGGATTCAAGAGATCTTGCTATGGGTGTGCCTGTGGTATCTTTGATGGAACCGGAAACATCTATCAGCGTGTTGAGCTGGCCTGCTGTCAAAGTGGACGCGAGTTTTGCATAAAGTGCCTGAACCGCCAGTGCATCGACAAATGTACCGATGCCATGACTGTTGGTTGCTTCTGTCTGAATATTGACCGGTGTGCCGAGTTGATAACCCAATCCCGCGATGATGGAAATGCCTTCGGAACTGCGCACATTCCAGAGATTATCTGTCGAAATGTTGCCAAGCCCCAGAATACTGGCCAGCGAGTCAGCCAGATTGCCAATCAGCCCGCCTACGCCCGGCGCATTAAAAATATAACCTTGCGTGGCCTGCGGAAAACTTGATTTCACCGCTGCAGCCAGATAACCGCCCAAACTATGGCCGGTTACCGTGAAATTCTGTCCCTGGAGCACTGCCGGGTCTTGCAGCCAGACATTTTCAAGATGTGACTTGAGCGCAATAAACTGTGGATTGAAATCGGACGGCCAACCGGCTGCGAGCAATAAGTCCGCAACAATGTCATTGGCACTAGCCGGTTGTGTGCCGCGAATGGCAAGATGTTTGGTTCCACTGCCAACTTCTTCAAAAACCGTGGCGGAAACGCCTGTGACGGGATCGGTGTATTGGGCAGAGACTTGCCATTTGTTTGCGAATTCAACTGCTTGAATAGTAGACATCCCAACATCATCGCTAATCAAATCTCCGATTGCTATTATCTGATCCAAGAACGTACCATAAGCCGCTTGCGCTAATCCACCCTGCAGAAAATACGTATTAATGTTATTCATTATTTTACATCTCCATCAGACTTGATAAATATCTGTTCTAATAAAAGAAACTCTCTTGCTTCTAATCTATCAGGACAATGATATGAAGAAGGCATCCAAGGTCCTGGCATATCACCGCCAGCTCTGTGATATTTCACTAATTCACCTAATAATTTCATATCTGATTTTCTTATAACTTTGATATGATCTCGCCGCATAGCAGTTTCATGAGCTCCTTTAGCAACTGGTTGCCCTTTCTTGTAATAATGTATATCCCATTGATAAATATATTCTGGTCCCAGCGTATCTTCTATTTTCTGGGTAGGCCGGTAAAAATTAATCTGCCCGCGTTCATTAAACTTATCCGGCGGCAATGTCACTGTCTCATACACTCTGATGCCGCCATCGATGGCGCACAGCCGGTCGACTTCAGCATCCCAGTAGGTTTTTTGCGGTGTCCAGCAGGCAGTGATGAGTGGCAGGAGAATAATTGTGAATAAAAAGACGGGGGAAATTCTCATACGGCGATATCCTTTTGAGTGTGCTTGAATGTAATCGGGCCTGCTTATTCGTAATGGCGGTAAAACACTGTGTATTCGCGAGCCCAAACAGCAAAAATTGCCGACAATCAATTTCCATTGAGATGCCGTAATGCGTGGTTTGGCTACTCCTGCTACTTACTTTCCTTTTACAGGACTAATCTAAGCAGCCTGGGTTACGAACAACTCTGAATTTTTTGTACCTGCCGGATCGAATAGAATTTGCCGATGTTATGATGGATTTCTGGTTTCTAAAACAGAGAATTAGAGCCGTTTTATCCGTCATATCTCTTCGTTCTATTAACTTGATTTCACCGCTGCTGCCAGATAACCACCCAAACTATGGCCGGTTACCGTGAAATTCTGTCCCTGGAGCACTGCCGGGTCTTGCAGCCAGTCATTTTCAAGATGTGACTTGAGCGCAATAAACTGCGGATTGAAATCGGACGGCCAACCGGCTGCGAGCAATAAGTCCGCAACAATGTCACCGGCGTTAGCCGGTTGTGTGCCGCGAATAGCGAGATGTTTGGTTCCGCTGCCAACTTCTTCAAAAACCGTGGCGGAAACGCCTGTGATGGGGTCGGTGTATTGGGCGGAGACTTGCCATTTTTCAACGAATCGACTGGCTTGTGTAGGTGACATGCCAACTGATGGGCTAGTTAATTCTTCATTATTTATTATCACGTTTACAAACGTGCCATATGCAGCTTGTGCCAATTCAGATTGGATAGCATATTCATTTACAGTACTCATTGACTATTTTCCTCGGTAGATTTAATAAAAATTTTTTTCCTTAGCATGCTAGAACTTGCTTCAAAGGCATTGGGGCACCGATACGATGATGGCACCCACGGCCCCGGCAAATCCCCTCCTCCTCTGCTATACAAAACAAATTCACCTAATAGTTTCATGTCAGATTTTCGAATGACCTTAATATGAGTTCGTCTCATGACTATATCCTGAGAACCAATAGCCGCAGGATCGCCTTTTTTGTAATAGTGAATATCCCATTTAAAAATATAATCAGGCCCCAATGCATTCTCCCCTTGCGTAGGCCGGTAGAAATTAATCTGTCCGCGTTCATTAAACTTATCCGGTGGCAGTGTCACTGTCTCATAAACCCTGATGCCACCATCGATGGCGCACAGCTGGTCGACTTCAGCGTCCCAGTAGGTTTTTTGCGGTGTCCAGCAAGCGGTGATGAGTGGCAGGAAAATGATTATGAATAAAAAGGCGAGGGAAGTTTTCATGCGGCAAGTTTTCATTTACCGGTTACCGTGAAATTCTGCCCTTGGAATACTGCTGGATCTTGCAGCTAGATATTTTCAAGATGTGACTTGAGCGCAATAAACTGCGGATTGAAATCAGACGGCCAACCGGCTGCGAGCAATAAATCCGCAACAATGTCATTGGCACTAGCCGGTTGTGTGCCGCGAATGGCAAGATGTTTGGCTCCGCTGCCAATTTCTTCAAAAACCGTGGCGGAAACGCCTGTGACGGGATCGGTGTATTGGGCGGAGACTTGCCATTTTTCGGCAAAATCGGTGGCTTGTGTGGGAGACATACCAACAGACAAGTCTGTTAAGTCAGTGGTTATAATACTATTCCCAGAAAAACTTCCATATGAAGCCATTGCCAACTCAGATTGGATAAGGTAGTCATTAATCTTGGCCATTTTTGTCTCCAACATTAGATTTAATAAAAATTCTATTCATTAAAATTCCTTCATTTGCTTCTGCCCTATTTGGGCAATGATATGAAGAAGGCATCCACGGCCCTGGTAAATCGCCACCTCCTCTTTGATACATAACTACTTCACCCAATAGTTTCATATCTGCTTTTCTAATAATCTTGAAATGATCACGCTTCATAGCTGTTATATGAGCACCTTGCGCTGCAGGATCGCCTTTTTTGTAATAGTGAATATCCCATTTAAAAATATAATCAGGCCCCAATGCATTCTCTCCTTGCGTAGGCCGGTAAAAATTAATCTGTCCGCGTTCATTAAACTTATCCGGCGGCAATGTCACCGTTTCGTACATTCTGATACCGGTCAATGGGCTTGCCGCTGCAGCAGAAACAGCCGCGATTTAATGTGGGAATAAATTGTTTTGTGCGGCTTTAAACCATTTCGGACCAATAGCGCAAAATTACGGCGCTGTCGTTTGAAAGCACAAATCCCAATAAGGTGTGCCTGCAAACCGTTTAACCAGATAATCCACAAAAGCGCGAACACGCTGCGACAGGTGCCGCGTGTGGGGATATATTGCGTAAACATGGATTGACCTGGAACGATGCATCTGCAATACAGGAATCAACGCACCATTTTCAATTTCCTGGTAGACAATGAATGTGGGTAAAAAGACTATTCCCTGGTGATTTACAGCCGCATCACGCAGAAATTCACCGGCACTGGCTTTGATGTGCGGATTGATTTTTATTTTTCTCTCCTGATTGTTGCTGTCGATGAATGTCCAATAGCGATAGTCCTGCAGCAGGTTGTAGACCAGGCACCGATGCGCGGGCAAGTCGTCCGGAGATTGCGGCGTACCCTGTTTTTCAAGATATCCGGGACTTGCGCAAAATACATGTTGAACAGGCGCTATGCGGCGGGCAATCAGGTTCGAATCGGGAAGGTCGGCAATACGAATGGCGAGATCAAAACCTTCCTGCATTAAATCAACCTGGCGGTCATTGAAATCCAGATCAAATTCAATCTGCGGGTGTTGCTGTAAAAAATCGTTAATCGCCGGTCCTAAATGCATCAACCCGAAACTCGAAGGCACAGCGACCTTCAAGCTTCCCTTTAATGTGCCATGCGCCTGCGATGCGGCAAGCTCGGCTTCGCGTACATCTTCCAATATGCGTACCGATTGCTGATAAAAGACACGTCCGGTGTCGGTCAGATTCATGCGCCGGGTCGTTCGGTGAAAGAGCGCTGCATCGAGATACCCTTCCAGTTCTTTAAGCCGGCGGCTGACAACTGATTTTGCGACGCCGAGACGATCCGCTGCACTGCTGATGCTGCCCGCTTCCACGACCCGAACAAAGGTATCCATATTTTCAAGACGGTTCATTGATGCTCCTTTTGTTGCTAAAAGCAGAACAATTATTTCATTCTATCATTGTTTATCTGTTCAGCATTAACAATCATAATGGCTTCAACAACACGGATGTCGCGTTGGAAAGCTGGAAACAGCAATGATACAAAACCAGTCCATACACATACATTAAGGAGATTCAAATGGAAAAGATCAGTCAATTCACAGCACGTATTTTTCTCGGCCATATATTTCTGTTTGCCGGATTGAGCAAAATCGGCGCTTATGAAGGCACACAAGGCTATATGGAAGCCATGGGAGTTCCTAGTGCTTTATTGCCGCTCGTCATCCTGCTGGAAGCAGTTGGCGGTCTGGCGGTTATCGCTGGCTGGAAAGCTCGTTATGCATCGGTCATTCTGGCTGTATTTACAGTTGCCGCAGCGGTGATCTTTCACAATAACTTTGACGATCAGATGCAGACGATTCTGTTCATGAAAAATATCGCGATCACTGGTGGTTTAATGCTGCTGGCGGTACATGGCGCAGGGGCTTACAGCATCGACAGCCGGTACAACCGCAAAAGCGTCGCGCTCGGTCATGCTTAATGCCTAACACGAAACAAAAGCACAGGGTCATTACAGCATCATTTGACGCTGTGCGATTAACGAAGATCAGGAGAAGAAATCATGAACACCTTGAACGCACAAGCCACGACGCGCCTCATCCCGGCAATGACACTGCCGGAAGGCGCCGGTGTTACGGTACAACGCACCATCGGGATACCGGCGTTGCTGAACTACGACCCATTTCTGTTACTGGATCATATCGGCAGCAACAATCCCGATGACTACAGCGCGGGTTTTCCTGCGCATCCCCATCGCGGCTTCAGTACGCTGACTTATATTATTGATGGTGAAATGGAACATACCGACAGCATGGGTAACACCGGCATTCTGGGCCCCGGAAGCGCGCAATGGATGAAAGCCGCCAGCGGCGTGATACATTCGGAAATGCCCAGACAGCAGGACGGTTTGTTGCGCGGTTTTCAACTCTGGATCAACCTGCCCGCCTCCAACAAAATGGATGTGCCAGAGTACCAGGAATACCCATCGGCGGCATTCCCGGTTGTGGAAGAGGCCGATTACCGCGTCAAGATTATCAGTGGCCGTCTGGGTCATGCCCAGTCGCCGATTGCGGATACGATTACCGATGTGTCTTTTTTCGATGTGCAGATCAAACCCGGTGGGCAATTTCAATCAGTACTGCTCGAAGCATACGCCGGTTTCCTGTATGTATTCGAAGGTGACGGGCAAATCAACGGAAAAACTGCGGCGATGCATACGCTGGTAACGCTGGGAACACCGGACAATGCTGACGCACACATCGCCTTTACTGCGAGCGAACAAGGCGCGCGGTTGATACTGATCAGCGGCAGGCCGATTCTCGAACCTATCGTCCGGCATGGCCCGTTTGTCATGAACACCCGGGCGGAAATCGATCAAGCCCTACATGATTTCCAGTCAAACAGTTTTGTCCGGGAACGGGCATGGATGCATCACAAAAAACTGGACACGTAAACCAGATACATAAACCGGATACATCAGCAACACACCATACCTGGCGAAGGTCGGTTGTCATCGGACGAGATGATCGTCAACAACCGGCTTCGCTCATGGTATGTCGCCTTGTATCCAGTTACAGCTTGATTCGGCACGACAATCCCGCCGTCCCCACCGCTCCCGATTTTTACGACTCCCGGAAATTATCAGCCTGCTCAGGTAGCGCCAATCCGGTGTGCCTTTCAGTTAAAATAGCAATCTGTTTAAGATCAAGATCTCAATCAAAGGATGCAGTTCAATTTTCACGCAGCAATACGCCTTTCAGTGAGATCTGCTGATGCTATTTTATTCACTCTGAATCAAACGCCTACCATGAATCTTGAAAAAGTAGTTTTCGGCTTCTTTATCGTGCTCGCACTGTCACTGAATTATGGTTTTTTTATCGGTGATATCGACAATCCTGCACATCATCATCCCTATGAATTATATGCCGCCATTATCGTCAGTCTCATCGCCACTGTACTGAAATTCGGTGACCGCACCCAGATTGGCGCTGTCCATCTGGCTACCAGCCTGGTCGCGGATCTGCACCTTATCGCTGCGGCAATTCTGTATACCGCGATTAGCGACGCACCTGAAGAAATCGCCATGATTAATCATGTCGTTTCCTTATCCGGCGGCGCATTGCTGGCGAATATCGTATCGGTCGTTCTTCTGATTGCCGAAACGATCAACCTGCGCCGATAAACAGCCCGGTAATATTGCCCGGGCACTGATAAAGCCGGAATCCGACAATGAATAACATCGTATTTCTGATTCTGCGGCGCATGCGCACGCCACTGATCGCAGTAATCATCAGCTTCGGCATCGCAGTCGGCGGTTTGACACTGATGCCGGGTATAGAAATCGACGGCAAGGTTTCGCATCTGTCGCTGTTTCAGGCCTTTTATATTATCAGCTACACCGCCACGACAATCGGCTTCGGCGAAGTGCCGCACGAATTCAGCACTGCGCAACGCTTATGGATGGCATTCTCTATTTATCTGACCGTCATTGTCTGGTTCTATGCCATCGGTACGATTATCACACTGGTGCAAGATGCAAACCTGAGAATTGCCGTCAGAAGCTCGCGGTTCGTCAAATCAGTCAAACGGATCAGTGAACCTTTCTATATCATTTGCGGCTATGGGGAAACAGGCAGCCTGTTGGTTAACGCGCTGGACCGCAAGCATATACGCGCTGTCGTCATTGAGATTCAGCAACTCAGGATCAGTGAGCTTGAATTGGAAGATTTTCAGTATGATATCCCGGCACTGTGCGCAGATGCACGCTTGCCTGACACATTAATCAGGGCCGGAATCAAGCATCCTCTGTGCGCCGGAGTAGCAGCGCTCACAAACAATGACCATGCAAACCTTGCCATAGCCATTTCGGTTAAGCTCATCAACCCGTCACTAATGGTGCTGGGCCGTGCCGAGAATGTGGATACGACAGCCAATATGGCCTCTTTCGGCACTGATCATATTATCAATCCCTACACATTGTTTGGCGCTCAACTGGCTATGAAAGTGCATGCGCTGGGCATCTATCTGCTGCATGAATGGCTGACCGGTGTTCCCGGGCACATACTGCAGTCACCGCTTTGTCCGCCTATTGGCAAATGGGTGATCTGCGGTTACGGACGTTTTGGCAAATCTGTCGTCAAAAACCTTCAACGCGCGCATATTACCGCGGTCATTGTTGAAGCCAACCCCAAACTGACTGAATGTGAGCATTGCATTTTAGGCAACGGCACCGAAGCCGGTACACTGGAAGAAGCCGGTATCAGGGATGCCGTTGGCATTGTTGCCGGAACTGATAACGATATCAACAACCTGTCCATCGTCATCACAGCGCGCGAAATGAATCCGGATTTATTCGTGGTCATCCGCAAAAACAAGCGCCACAATGACCTTCTGTTTGAACATTTCAAAGCCGACATCGCCATGCAGCCGAGTAATATCATCGCACACGAATGCCTGGCGCACATGATATCGCCGCTGCTTGCGCAGTTTCTCTATCTGGCGCGTCATCAGACCAATGCCTGGGCAAATCAGCTGATCGCCCACTTGGTCAGCGTCGTGGGAGAACAGGTGCCTGAAACCTGGTCCGTCGCCATTCATGCGCATTCTGCGCCGGCAGTGGCCCGTCTTGTTTCCCAAGGCTGGTCGATATCGCTTGATCACCTGGGGCGAGATCCCGGCGACCGGGACAGCACACTCGATCTCGTGCCGTTAATGCTGCTGCGCGACAATACCCCTATCCTGCTGCCTGATCCCGCCACACCCATCAAACACCAGGATCATATTCTTTTCTGCGGCCGACCCAGCGCCAGGAACGCGCTATCCGAGATTCTGAACACTTCTAAAATATTGACTTACATCATTAATGGCGAGATTGTGCCCGACAGTTACGTATGGCGCTGGCTATACCGGAAATTCGGAAAAAAACAGCCATTACGCTGAAACTGCTGTTGGATACCAGCGAGATACCCACGCCGGAAACATCACTCCCGGCTGCCCCTTGTGATTTCCTGGTAAATTTTTTGCATGACGGCATTGTTATAGTCCTGAACAATGAGCTGCGATTTAAAAAGCGCATAAAGCTCGATCACGCTGATGGCCACGATGAGCAGGATGCCCATAATGATCATTGGCGTAAACAGCATCACGACACCCACCAGAAAAACAGTCAGGTTGATCACGCCGCGCAGCCAGTTCCCCAGATAAAAATGGTGCAGTCCGGCGATGAAAAGATAGTTCAGCGTTGCATAGGTATCCGGATCTTTCAGCCGTTTCTCGGCTTCCTGAAAAAAAACGAACCGTTGAGCGTCCGGCAGTTGCCGAACCAATCCGCGCATGCGCTCCTCCTCTTCGGCTACTTCACTGTCGGATAACATATGTTTTCAATACAGACACTTATCGCCCAAGGGTAATGATTATGGCTTCACGCTTCCAGAACAGCAAAAAGCGCTTCTGCTCAACCAGTTGGAATACAAGTTGCCAGCCACTAGCCGCTTCTTTATTCAATATGGATTCCAGTTTTTTCAGCGGCATCCCTGAAGCACCGAGAAAAATCGTACCAAGCCCGCCCTCGGTCACATGCAAAATTTTGTACTCTGTATAAGCCATTCAATCAATTCCTTATTCAATAATATAAACATCCTGTTCAAGATTATCGCGTTACAGCTATTCGTGCAATGAACCCACACGGTTTACGGCATCATCATCGGCGATAAACAAAAAAAATCTAATGGTTTCACTTAGATGAAAATCAGGGTATTCCTGATTTTCTTCAGAGCACAAACGCTCTAGAATTCAGACCATAATGATTTTAACTTTAGGAGTAGCCAACATGAAAACAGGAAAAATCGGATTAACAAAGTTGATCGCAGTATTCGCCTTAGTTACTGTTGCAATGCCAATCAGCAGTTTTGCTGCAGAGCAAAATCTGGAATTCAATCCCGAAGCGATGAATGGTAACACTGTCGCTAATCATGTTGAACTGGCTACTCACTATGAAAAACATGCGGATGAGCTGTACGCAAAAATCGAAGAACAAATCGAAGCACTCAGCCACAAACCTAAAAGCAGTTTCTTTGGAAAAAATGGACAGCATATTAAAAAGCACGTGGAATATAAAATCCATGAATTTGAAAAAGAAGCAGAAGACAGCCTGAAAAAAGCGGCTTATCACAAAAGAATAGCTGAAGAACAATCGATTCGTCCGACATTTGCTGCCTCAGGAAAAACCAAAGGCTAAGTCAAACTACTAAATTGATTCGACCATTAGAAGTAAGTTTTACACAAACCCAACTCGTAGTACGTAGTATTTCCCATAGTTCAATAAAAAACCCCACTCAGTGGGTTTTTTATTGTGACCTGTAACTCGTTCTAACGCATTCTAATCGGTTCTATCCGGCGCCTCATCGTCCCAGACATGGAAAAAACCGCAGGAATCGCGGCAAAAGAACTTAGCGCCCCTCTTCCCTTATCCAGTTTGCCGCATAACGAATCAATTCAGCGCTATCTTTCAAATTTAATTTAACGCGAATGTTGAAACGATGCGTTTCAATCGTCTTAATACTGCGATTTAATAATTTGGCAATTTCCTGGCTACTGTGACCTGATCCGATTAAATTCAGAACCTCAAATTCACTGGGTGTCAGATTATTAATCATCTGTTCGGGTTCGGAATGCCCGACCACCATTCTGTTCAGCAGCTTGGCCTGCATTTTGGCGCTGAGATAAGCGTTGCCCTTCAGAACCTCGCGAATAGCGGATACCACGATTTCACCCGGCTCCTGTTTCATGACATAGCCACGCGCTCCGGCACGCAGCGCACGTTCAGCATAAACGGCTTCATCGTGCATCGAAACAAAAAGCACCGGTAAATCCGGGTTAAACGTATGAATGCTTTTAATGACTTCAAAGCCGGAAACCGTCTTGAGCGTCACATCAAGCAAGATAATATCGATGGTGTTGTTCTTCTTGAGTATCGACAACGCTTCTTTACCGTCGCCAGCCTCTGCGCATACTTCCAGATCAGGCTCCATATTGATAAGCATCGCCATCCCATGCCGCATCATGGGATGATCATCCACTAACATAATTTGTGCTTTCGGTTTTGACATATTAAATCATCCGCATTTTCACGCACACTTCGGTGCCACTCTCAGCCTGAGGTAAAATTTTCAGTTCTGCGCCCAGCTGCTTGGCGCGATACCGCATAATTTTAATCCCCATTCCCTGCGCTTCGTTATCATTTTCTTCGGTTTTAAAACCATAACCATCGTCGCAGATCGATAACACGAGCGTATCCTGGTCAAGCGATAATGTGATAATCAAATGCCGGGCACTGCCGTGACGTATTGCATTATTGACCGCTTCCTGTGTTATTCGATACAGATTTAAAGCAATATTTTTATCATTAATAATGATTTTATGCTTGCATAAAAAATCACACTCAACATCATATGTTGATGCTACTCTTGCAGCCAGTTTTTCCAGCGCTGTTATCAGGCCGTTGGCCTCCAGTTCAAATGGCAGCAGTCCCTGTGCAAGTTGCTTGATCTGCACAACAGCCATCTGAGCCTGCGCAGCGATGGAGGCCGCCACTGACGCCATATCCTTGTTTCCGGAGGCATCGATTTTTTTCTCAAGTGCTCTTACCTGATAACCCATTGCCGCAATCTGCTGCCCGAAATTATCATGAAGTTCCTGCCCCAGTGTATGCGCCTGTTCCTCCGCAACAAAAACCAGCGCCTGCTCCAATCGTTTACGTTCAAGCCAGATTTCCAGATCACAGGCAATGGCATTGATAAGCCTTTTCTCTTCCTGCACCAGAAATGGTCTCTCCACAGGATAAAATACACGTAATTGGCCGCTGACTTTGCCACCAATATTAATCTCCGCAAAACCTGTACAGGCCGGGTTGCGTTCATCGCGCCAGGGACCCCGGGTTTCGTCAGCGATATAAACCTTCGATAATACTGGATTAACAAAACCATGGTTATATTTACCCGATGTGTATCGCCAGTTATCCAGTTCGATGACAGCCGTAACAGCCTCGGGAAATTGTATCGCAGGAATCAGATGCTTAAAAATATTCCGACAGACATTATCAAACGACAACTCCATTCCCATACTGCGGCGAATTTCATAGAGGCAGGTCATCTCTTTCAACCGTTCCCGCAGCATGTCGTCCACCTGCTTACGCTCAAGCCATCGCGATAAATCTACAGCAATGGCGTCAACCAGCTTTTGTTCTTCTATGACCATAAAAGGCTTGTCTTCAGGATAAGAAACGCGCAGATAGCCACAGATTTGGTCATTAACCGCGATATCGGATCGCAATTCGGCACCTATGGTCGCGCCATACTTGTAGCACTCCTGGCATACCCTGCTATCGGCATACGGGCGCAAAGCATGCACATCGGCATGATGCTGACGGGTATTCCCGGAAGTATATTTTTTATCGCCAATCGCAATTTCCACTGTGACAATTTCCGGAAACTGCATTGCCGGTATCAGCTGCTTAATGATATTGCGGCACACGATTTCTCCCGATAACTCCAGCCCCATGCAACGACGGATTTCATAGAGGCAGGTCATCTCTTTGATCCGGATTTGCAGAATCTCATCGACTTGCCTGCGTTCAAGCCACTTCGCGATATCGCCTGTAATGGCATCGATAAGCTGCTGTTCTTCCAATTCAAAAAAAGACTGGTTATCCGAATAAAAAACACCAAGATAACCGCATGTTTTTCCATTCACAATAATATCCGATCGCAGGGCATGCGTTCGATCCGCTTGATGATGGGCGGAAGTGATCTGTTTCCCGTCGATCTCAATCACAACGGAAGCATTGTCAGGGTATCGCATTGCAGGTATGAGGGATTTGAAGATCTGATGGCAGATATTGTCCCAGACGCTTTCTATACCGATGCTGTTCCGAATTTCATAGAGACACGTCATTTCTTTCAGACGTTCACGCAATTCCAATTCTTTGCGGCCTAATTCATGCGAAAACTGCTCCGCCTTTTCCCGCGCGGATTGTGCTTCCTGCTCAGAATTGACCAGCTTGCGTATAAACCAGTTTAACAGCAATATCTCAGCGGCAATCAATCCGCCAAGGTATAAAATGACCATTTTTAATTGATCGGAGACGAATTTAAACAATTCTGCTTCGTCCAGTTTCAGAATCATACCGAGACCTATAGTTTGCAGTGGTGCATAGGCTTCGATAACAGGCACCTGGCGGTAATCCTTGACCGCGATGACGCCCCTTTGCCCATCCAACGCATCGTTGATTGGCAATATGCCCTCTTCCACCACGTACCTTAGATGTCTGAACCGGATACCGTCCCCCTGACTAATCAGGCAGGCTATATTTTTTTCAGCCTGTTCCGTATCGCGGGGCGGCGCGCACAACATAAATTCACCCGTTTCACCAATCGATCTGATGTCACCAAAACTGCGCGTTAATTGCGGCAGGGCACTTTCCGTCGTAATACTGCCGATACGCTGACCGTATTGATCAAATACGTCGCGACTGACATGCAGAATAAGCTGCTCATCCCAGATCAGAAATGTATCGGTATATGGATTCAGCGCCAGTGACTGCGTTGGTTTACTTGAGAATTCGCCGATCTTCAATAAATTTTTTCCCTGCAGATCGTATACCGCCGCAGCGGTAAAGCCCACCCGCATCAATGCATGAATATGTTTCTCCAGATTCTCTGCCGCAGGGCTTCCATCCAGAACAGTATTCAACTGCTGCATCGACTGAATCAGTACGGGATGCATGATTAAAGCTTCCGTATCGGCGAGGCTTTTTTCAATCTGACTTTCCAGCAAATGCCCCTTGCCTTGCAAAGCCACGCCAAGACCTCTTCCCAGCGATGATTCGATTTGCTGGCGCATCACACTATAAACCGCAGCGCCGGTAATTATGGTCAGCGCCATCAACAGCAGGCTGCCTAGAATACTGATTTTCCGATTGTCATGCACTAATGCCAGGGATTTCATGCTTCGCGTGATTTATTTATTTTATAAGAGACGACTGACCGCATCTTTCCAGCCGGCATAAAGCGCATGCCTTTCAGATGCTGCCATCGCAGGTTCGTAGCGGCGCGCGCATGACCAGTTGCCGGAAATATCGGCCAGATCGGTAAAGATATTGCTTTGCAGGCCCGCAAGCGCGGCTGCGCCCCATGCGGTGCTTTCCATAACGGCGGGAACCTCAACGACTCGATCGATCATATCGGCCAGGAACTGGCAGACGAATGTGTTACCCGCCATGCCGCCATCGATACGCAACACGCCGTTTTTCAAAGACCAGCTTTCATTATTTTCATTATCGCCGGCCATCATGGCTTCTATCAAATCACGACTCTGATAGCCCTGCGCCTCCAGCGCGGCGCGGACGATATGCGCGCGCTGACTTTCCCGGCTGAGTCCGGAAATCGCCGCGCGTGCCTGTGGTTGCCAGTAGGGTGTCCCCAGCCCGGTAAACGCCGGAACAAAATAGACTTCATTATTATCCGGCACCGACAGTGCAACAGCCTCGCTTTGCGGCGCATCAACGAGCAATCCGAGATTATCGCGCAACCATTGAATCACCGTACCAGCGTTAAAAATAGAACCTTCAAATGCATAACGCATATCCGCGTTAATGCAATATCCTATGGTTGTAATTAATGTATTTCTCGAGGTTTTAAAGTCCGGCCCGATATTCATCAACGCAAAACATCCGGTACCGTAAGTCGCCTTAATCATACCGGGTTCAAAACAAGCCTGACCGATCAGCGCGGCATGCTGGTCGCCTGCCATGCCGCCGATCGTATAGGCCGCGCCAAGCAGATCCGGTAAAGTCCGGCCAAAATCCGCGACATTGGCCTTAACCTCCGGCAACAGCGCCGCAGGAATATTGAACAGCCTGAGCAGATCATGATCCCACCGCTGCTGCGTGATGTCATACAGCATGGTGCGGGATGCATTGGTGATATCGGTTGCGTGGACTTTCCCGCCGGTTAAACGCCAGAGCAGGAACGAATCGATTGTGCCGAAAGCCAGATCGCCGTTTTCCGCACGTGATCTGGCACCCGGAACATGATCGAGTATCCAGGCGATCTTGGTTGCCGAAAAATAGGGATCGAGCAGCAAACCCGTTTTTTCAGTAATGCTTTGTCCGTGACCCGCGTTTTCCAGTTTCGCGCAGTCATCCGCCGTTCTGCGGTCCTGCCAGACAATCGCATTATAAACGGGCTGCCCTGTTTTACGGTCCCAGATCAGCGTCGTTTCACGCTGATTCGCGATGCCAGCCGCGGCAATGGTGATCCCCCGCTGCCGCGCATCCTCAACGACTGCGCGGCTGACCTCGAGCGTGTCATTCCAGATCGCTTCAGGCTCCTGCTCTACCCACCCTTTCTGCGGGTAAAGCAACGTCAGTGTTTTTTGCCTGACCGACAGCAATTCACCCGTATCGGAAAACAGAATCGCACGGGTGCTGGTAGTGCCCTGGTCAATGGCCAGGAGCGCAAAACGGGATTTCGGTGTCATTGGTTTTGTATCACATGCGCTGGGTATCAATCAGATTTCTTATCCACATCCGACATTAAAAATTTGACCAGTAACGCAATGCAGAAAGGCAGTGCGCTGATTGCCGTGATCATATAATGCTCCGCCGTGAATTGATCGCCGTCATCAACAATAATGTAGCCAAAAAATATCGTAATCGGCGTTAACAGTGCAAGGATCTGTATTAATAAAAAAAAACGTTTCATAGTCTTGTTTTCCTGTATCGTTCAAGCTTGGTTTTCCGATTCCGATGCGCCGAACCCGGTCGAAACGGCAAGTCTGCTGCATCGTCATCGTGTAAGTAGCGTTATCATTCTTTTAACCACAGGCCGATTGATAACCGGTTAAAATAGCACGTGCTTTTACCCCGTAATAAACCGCTCATGACACACGCGATTCTGATCATTACCAATTTCCCGGATCACAAAAGCGCATCGGCGCTGGCCCGGGAATTGGTTGACACGCGTCTTGCCGCATGCGTCAATATTCTGCCGCCGTGTACATCGGTTTATCGCTGGCAGGACAAAACGGAATCAGCCGAAGAGCTGCCGGTTTTTATTAAAACCCAGCAAAAACATTATAACTGTGTTGAGCAGATCATCAATGCCATGCACCCTTATGAACTACCGGAAATCATCGTTGTCCCTGTAACAGATGGACTACCCGCTTATCTGCACTGGATAATTCATGAAACAACATGACCCATTATTCATCTCAACGAAAGCGAGAGACAAAAAAGCATCATATCCGATGATTTCCTTACGCATTCAGCTATAAAAACACATTATGCATTTATTTTCGACCCTCTTATTATTGTTGCTTTTTTTAACAGGCTCACCCGCCATCGCACAGGAAGGTGGCTTCAGCATATTTTCCAAACTGCAGGAACTGGGCATCAACCTGGGACAGCATAACCAGCAGGAATTGCTGCCGCCTGACGAAGCCTTCAAAGTATCCGTCGACGTGCGGGATGCGAATACGTTGATTGCGAAATTCACACCGGCTAAGAATTATTACCTCTATCGCGACAAAATCGCTTTCGAGCCGCAGGAATCAAGCACTGTTATCGAAAAAATAACCCTGCCCAAGGGGAAAATGAAGGAAGACCTGACGTTCGGGCATGTCGAGGTCTATTATGAGCCTTTCCAGGCCATTATTTCGTTAAAACGCGAAGCACCCGCACCGGAACAGCCTTTGACGCTCGCGGCGACTTACCAGGGCTGCAATGAACCGATCGGTGTTTGTTACGCGCCGATTAAAAAAGATGTCAATCTGACTTTACCGGCACTGAAGGCCATCGATGCCGTCGCCAATGCTGTCAGCAGTTCCGCAGCGGCGGCTCCGTATGACGCGGCAGCCGATCTCTTTCAAATGCCATCGCGTACCCCGGTCATCGAAACCGAAGCCTATAAAATTGACCGCATGTTCGATACCGGCAATTACTGGCTGATCCTAAGCGGCTTTTTCAGTATCGGCTTACTGCTCGCATTCACGCCCTGCGTTTTTCCCATGTTTCCGATTCTGTCCGGCATTATTGCCAGAAAAGGCAAATATCTGACCAAAACGCATGGCTTCATACTGGCGCTGACCTATGTGCTCGGCATGGCGATTACCTATGCCATTGCCGGCGTAGCTGCCGGGTTATCCGGCTCGATGTTATCCGCCGCATTGCAGAATGCCTGGGTATTGGGAACATTCGCACTTATTTTTATCATCCTGTCGTTGTCCATGTTCGGATTTTACGATTTACAGATCCCCGGCAATATTCAGAGCAAACTGTCCGAAGAAGCCGGGCAGTTGAAAGGCGGTCAATTAACGGGCGTATTCGGCATGGGTGCTTTATCCGCCCTGATCGTCGGCCCCTGCGTCGCCGCACCGCTTGCAGGCGCGCTGCTGTACATCAGCCAGACCCGTGACGTTGTACTTGGCGGCTCGGCGCTGTTTGTTATGGCACTCGGCATGGGTGTGCCGCTGTTATTGCTGGGCGCATCCGCCGGTGCTTTGCTGCCTAAAGCTGGCCCCTGGATGGAATCGATCAAACAGTTTTTCGGCGTATTGCTGTTAGCCGTCGCTATCTGGCTCATTTCTCCAGTCATCAACGAAGTCGTGCATATGCTGTTATGGGCTGCATTGCTGATTATTTCAGCGATTTACCTGCACGCCATCGACCCGCTGCCGGAACGCGCTTCAGGCTATCTCAAATTTCTCAAAGGTGTCGGCGTCATTGCTTTACTGGTCGGCGTTGCGCTACTGATCGGCGTTCTCTCAGGCAATCGCGACGTACTGCAACCTTTGTCGACATTCAATATTGCAGCATCCAGCACTTCGAGCAACGGCGGGATGGCTTATAATACATCAAGCCACATTCCTTTCGAACGTATCAGCACGATCGCCGAACTTGACGAACGCATCAGTCATGCCGCCAGTAACAATCAATATGTCATGGTCGATTTTTATGCGGACTGGTGCATCTCGTGCAAGGAAATGGAACGTTTCACACTCTCGGATGATCAAGTCAAAACCAAACTCAGTGATGTCGTCTTATTACAGATCGATGTCACCCACGGTACAGCCGACGATATGGCGTTATTGAAACGTTTCAGTCTCTTCGGGCCACCCGGCATTCTGTTTATCGATCGCCAGGGTAACGAAATTCCGGATATACGGATCATCGGGTTTTTGAATAAAACGGATTTTCTGACCGTGTTAAATGCGGTACTGATTTAATCACTATTTTTCCTCATTCAGGCAGCACTTTGTTCTAAAAGGTCTCTTTATGCCCAAACTCAGTCAAATTATTTTATTTTGCGCCGCAGCAATCATTGCATTAAGCGCAGGCGCATGGTTCCGCGCCCATTTTATGGATGGCCCGCAACCACGCTTGCCGGAGGAAATCAGCAAACAAGGCGCGCAGGCTATTTTGTCCGCCAATCTGCCGGATATTGAAGGTCATGTTCAGGCGGTATCCCAATGGCAAGGCAATGTCATGGTTGTCAATTTCTGGGCAACCTGGTGTACGCCCTGCCGGGAGGAAATCCCTGAGTTCATCGATATGCAGAACAAATTCGGGGAACAGGGTCTGACATTCATCGGTATCGCCATCGATCGGGAAGACAAGGTGATCGCTTACAGCAAGGAATTCGGCATTAATTATCCGGTTCTCATCGGCGGGCTTGAAGGCATGACGTTTGCCGAGGCTGCCGGTAACGAGATGTCTGTATTGCCTTATACGGTAGTTTTCGACCGGCAGGGTAAAATTGCGGAAACTTTCTTAGGCCGCGTTCATCAGCGTGCTCTGGAAAAAATCGTTGTCCCCCTGTTGCAGCAGCCGTCGGAGCCCTTACCGGTCGCACAGATGACGTCCGAATGATCCGTGTTCACTGACATGCGGGGATAGTCTATATGGCAACAGCCGACATCGTTCTATTGGTACATTTATTGTACGTACTGTTTGTCGTCGGCAGTCTGCCGTTAATATGGCTCGGTGCTTTACTGAAATGGCCGTTTGCCGGTAATCCGTGGTTCCGCTACCTGCATCTGGCGGCAATTCTGTTCGTCGTCGCAGAATCGCTGCTTGGCATTGCCTGCCCGCTGACCGTGCTCGAAAACAACCTGCGCGCCTTAGAGACCGATCGCAGCTTTATTCAGCACTGGGTGCATAAAATCCTGTTTTACCAGTTTCCGGAATATGTTTTTACTTTGATTTACATTGCTTTTGCCATGCTGATTGCAGCCACATTCAAATGGGTGCCCATTAGAAAGCGATCATTAAAAAGCTGACATTAATTAACATTAAGGCACTCATTAGGGCACTTCGAATAACCCGGGATTTTCAGTAAATTCGGCCGTGCAGCAATGAGTTGCGTCAGGGATGTTGCCCGCGTTCTCAGGCCCGCAAAAACGCTTGCAGCTATGCGGTCAAGCAGCTGATACGCCATCTGCTCGTCGGACAGGTTGTAAAGACGCTTCAGGACCAGGATTCGCACCATCGTCTCCGTCGGATATGGCGGCCCCCCCCCTGAAAACTCACTTTGCGCGGCGCCACCTGGTCAACCTCGGCCGCCAGAGATATCCATATCACGTAAGTAGTTAATAAATAAGATAATTATCCATGTTGACATAGATGCTAATAATATGACATATGGTATTTCGTAACAGTTTCCCTTAAACAACCAAAAAGAGCCTCTACGACACAACTGTAAAAAAAACAGGACAATCAGTTAACTTGATGAACCAAAGTGGCGCCCCTGTTTCTGCTAATGGGACATCTTTCTCAGCGCCTTATGTTGCAGGCATATGTGCTATTGCCTGCCAGGCAGCTGGAACGTTATGCAATACTGCTCCTACTACTCCATTTGGCAATAGTGATAAATTAAATTGATATTTTTCAAGGAAAGAACATGATATTTTTCTCTAGAAGTTATTTCTTGGCAGCTATTTTTACTATTTTGCTGTCAGCAAATTCTGCTTTTTCACAGACACCGATAGAAAACTCTTACATTATTACTTTTAAGGAAGGTACTGGGGTAATTGATCCCCCAAATCCGGAGAATAAGAGCAAAGTACCGGTTGGTCAGCCAACTTCAGGGCAAGATAAAGACGAATTGGCCGCAGAATTAGGTTTGAATGGTGAAATTGTTTCGATTCTTGAAACAATGAATTCAATAATCGTCACGATAGACTCAGCAGAAGCCGAAAAATGGCGCCAGGATGAGCGTGTTCTGATGGTTGAACAAAGTACGCATGGCGTTTTCCTGGACACAGATGAGTCTAAAAGTGATTATCCTGTCTATCGGGATGGCATACTAACCGTTCCGCGTGTCGATACCGATGCGCAGTCTGGCCTGTTTCAAGATGGCGTATTCCAGTACGACTCAACGGTAGACGCCTGGAGATTAGTTGAATTCCAAACAGTACCAGTATCCCCAATCTTCCTGGTTGAAGGTGACGGTGTAGAAGCAATCGTTACTGATACATTTCCTATCCAGGTATTGCTGAAAGTAAAAGGGAATTTTTCAGATAGTTGCGGGGTACCCGGAAGAATCAGCCAACGTCTGGAAGATAATCGTTTCGAGATCGTGATTAATGTTTCAAATGATTCACAAGCTTGTTTTCCAGCCTTGGTTCCTTTTGAAAAGACCATTCCACTGGAAGTGTATGGTTTGCCGGCTGGCGTTTATGAATATACCGTCAATGGCGAGCAGTCCGGTACATTTGAATTGACAGCTGATAATAACTTGTAAATTATTTTTATTAAAATACTACTATCGTAGGCACTCAACCTGAATTCTTTAAGAAGATACAGGTTGAGTAAAGGCTTTGTTTAAATCTACCTACAAACACGATTTGGTTGGCATTACCTGAGATCCAAATAAACGATATCCTGACTAATAACGCCGCGCTCACCGGTAATTTGAAGCGCAGCGTAAAATTATCCGCATGCAGCGCATTGTTAGCGAAGTAATCGGCCTGCCCGCGCCGCAAATCGCGCCGAAGAAACAC
>CAYXFV010000035.1:0-30728 GCA_964464365.1 uncultured Nitrosomonas sp.
ACTGGCATACCCACTGCCTGTTTTGCTGATTACGGGAGATACCGGTCCGGAGCGGTTGCGCGAAGCGGATGCTAGTGGTTATCAGTTGCTGCACAAACCGGTTCAGCCTGCCAAACTGCGCAGCACGATGCAGTATCTGTTAAGCAGGCATGTAGATCAAATCACAATATAAACAATAAAGAACAAGCCTTTTTATTTAATAGGTCGAGATGACATTGCGGCGTAACGCTTCAATGACGGCATGGGTTCTGTTGAGAGCGCCCAGAGTTTGCAGGATCGCCGCCACGTGGAGCTTCACTGTGCCATCGGCTACATTCAATTGATTGGCAATTGATTTATTGGGTAATCCTTTAGCCATCAGTTTAAGCACTTCAATCTGGCGCGCCGTCAATAAAGAGAACGGATCACGATTGTCGTCTGATTCCTTCATGATATGCCGGCTTAAATTGGGTGCAACGAAGACATCACCTCGCAGAACGATGCGCAGTGCCGCAAGCATTTCATGACTGTTGCATGACTTTGGAAGATAACCGGCTGAACCGTGATCCAGTGCGTGTTTTACAGCGAAGGCGTTTTCCGATGCTGATAACACGACAATGGGAATCGTCGGCGCCAGTTTTCTCAAATCCGGCAAGGCAGTTAATCCATCCACTTCCGGCAGCCCGATATCCAGCAATATCAAATCAAGCGTCGGTGTGCGGGAAATCAGCTGCTTTGCTTCCGCTATATTAGCTGCTTCCAATAGGATAACGTGCTCGTCAAGCTGGTTCAGTACATGGGTGAGCGCTTCTCTAAAGAGGGTATGATCATCAATTAACAGAATATGCATTTTGTTATCACTCACGTTTCGGGTGTATTGTTTTGAACTTCAAGTTTGACCGCATACCGTATACCTTTTATCGAAGCGATATAGCAGGTAATGTCATGTTACAACAGAATAAATAATATGTTATGTGTGTTTTAGCACAGTATGTGTTAATTTTTTAGAGAAGCTGCGGTATGTGGCGGAATCAGGGGAATTGGCGGCATTGAACAGAAACCGGCCGCCTTCATAAGGGGGATTACAACCGTTTGTCGTTATGAATAATCAGGCTATTTCCTGATTTTTTCCCACGATTTTTCCAGCCGTTTCACCGAAACCGGTTGCGGGGTTTTGAGTTCCTGGGAAAACAATGATATGCGGAGTTCTTCGATCTGCCAGCGGAATTCGTCCAGATTCGGATCGATGATTCCGAGCCGCTGGTGTTTTTCACGGCATTGTTCATAGCGCGACCAGAGCATTTTGACTTCGGCGGCATGCTGTTCGTCGCGCGGCAGATTGCCGGTCGATTTTTCCAGACGCACGCGCATGCCGTTCAGATAGCGCGGGAAGTGTTTCAGTTTTTCCCACGGGGTTTGGGCGATAAAGCCGGGGTAGATCAGGTGTTTGAGTTGTGCGTCGAGCTCGGCTTTGATGCGGGCGTTGATCGATTTCAGCGATGCGCGGTATTGCATCATGGCGTGATAGGCCGCGCCGATTTCGCTCAGCAGCTGCGTATAATTTTCGATGACTTGTGGCAGACGCGCCTTTGCTTTGGGTATTTGCGCGGCAAAGGCTTTCTGCGTTCGCGGCAGCGGATCCTCGCCGATAAAGGCTTGATCGGTCATGGTGTCGAGCAAGTCCTGCTTCAGGTCACCTGGATTGATGCAGGTCG
Source organism: uncultured Nitrosomonas sp. (assembly GCA_964464365.1). Taxonomy (GTDB): domain Bacteria; phylum Pseudomonadota; class Gammaproteobacteria; order Burkholderiales; family Nitrosomonadaceae; genus Nitrosomonas. Next base: position 1,695 of record CAYXFV010000035.1, read on the forward strand.
TCAGTTGCAGCGCGGCCTGGCGGAATCCGGGGATGCTTTTGTCGAGCTGTTTCATGCGTTCGTGAAATTCGAACTGCATCAGGCGGCAGACGCCACCGCGCATGGCCTGTTCCGCTGTGGCACGGGTATCGAACAGGCGGATCGCAACGTGATCCTGCCGGTCGACCAGCGCCGGATAACCGGTTATCTTGCGTCCGCCGCGCGTGAACGTGATTTCCTCGGGCAGGTCGCCGAAATCCCAATGTTTGATGTCATCGCGTTCGATGCCGGTTTTTTCATCGTCAAGACTCAGTTGGCGGAAGGTGGTTTGCGCCGCGCTGCCGAATTTTTCCTGTAGTTCGGTGAGATTGCGGCTCATGACGCATTCTTCGCCGGCCTCGTCGACGATTTTGAAATTCATCAGCAGATGTTGCGGGATGTCTTTGCTTTCCCAGGTATCCAGCGGAATGGCGATTGTCGTCTTGCGCAGGATAAATCGGGCCAACGCATCGTGAAGCGGCGCATCCTTCGCGGAATCCGGCTGCCATTGCAGGAATTCCGTGACGGCATCGGGTATCGGCACCAACAGGCGGCGTGTCTGTTTGGGCAACGCTTTGAGGTGCCAGGTGATTTTTTCACGGATCAAGCCGGGCACAAGATAATCGAACTGCCGGGCATCGAGCCGGTTGAGCATGGACAGGGGAATGGTGACGGTGACGCCATCGAGTACGTGTCCCGGATCGAAACGATAATGTACTGGAAAAGTACTGTTGTCAGATAAAACAAGCTGTTCCGGGAACTGTATCTCAATGGCATCGCCATGATGGCGGGTGAGCAGTTCCCGGTCAAGGTAAAGCAGCTTTGGGTTTTCCCGTTCAGCTTGTTTGCGCCAGTGGTCAAAACCCGCGCCGTTATAAATTTTCTGCGGAATCAGCGCGTCGTAGAACGCAAAAATCACTTGATCATCGACCAGCACGTCCTGCCGCCGTGTTTTATGCTCGAGTTCCTCGATGTCCTTGACGAGCTGCCGGTTATGCGAAAAAAACGGCGCTTTGGTGAGGTATTCACCAGCAACCAGCGCACCACGGATAAACAGCCCGCGCGATTCTTTCGGGCTGATCCGGCCATAATGCACCGGCCTCTGGGTGACGATGGGCAATCCGTATAACGTGACGCGTTCATACGCGATGACTTCGGCGCGTTTTTTTTCCCAGTGTGCGTCAAAGTAATCGCGTTTGCATAAACTTCCGGCGATTTTCTCCAGCCACATCGGATCGATGCGCGCAACGCCGCGGCCATAAAGCTTGCCGGTTTCGACCAGCTCGGCGCATACCGTCCATTTGGCTTTGGCCTTGCCTTTTTTTAAGGCTGATCCCGGAAAGAGCGAGAATTTGATGCCGCGTGCGCCGAGATATTCACCGTCTTTTTCTGTTTTAAAGCCGATATTGCCGAGCAGTCCCGCCAGCAGGGCACGGTGTATTTCATCGTATGTTGCGGGGGCTTCGTTCGGACGGAAACCGAATTCCTTGATCAGGATATGCAACTGGTTGTGGACTTCGCGCCATTCGCGCAGGCGGCGGTAGGACAGAAAATGATCGCGGCACTCGGCAATCAGTTTGCGGGTGGATTTTTTATGTTTGAGCAGCTTATCAAAAAATTCCCACAGTTTCAGATAACCCATGAAGTCGGAGCGTTCATCCATAAAACGCCGGTGCGCCTGATCGGCGGCATCCTGATGTTCGAACGGCCGGTCGCGCGGGTCCTGCAGGCTCAGCGCGGCGGCGATAATCAGCACTTCATGCAGGCAGTTTTCCTGCCTGGCCGCCAGCACCATGCGTGCAATCCGCGGATCGATGGGAAATTTCGCCAGTTGCCAGCCGAGCGGCGTCAGCCGCTTGCTGTCATCGACACCGCCGAGTTCCGCCAGCAATTGGTAGCCGTCTGCGATCATGCGTGCGGTTGGTGGTTCGAGGAATGGAAAATGTTCCACGTCGCCGATTTTGAGCGATTCCATGTGTAAAATTACCGCAGCGAGCGAAGCGCGCAGAATTTCCGGATCGGTGAATTCCGGCCTTGCCTGAAAATCTTCTTCGGAATACAACCGGTAACAGACGCCACTTGCGACACGACCGCAACGCCCGGCGCGCTGGCTGGCGGAAGCGCGTGAAATTTTCTCGGTGCGCAATTGCTCTACTTTGTTGCGGTAACTGTAACGGTTGATGCGTGCCCAGCCGGTGTCGATGACGTAGCGTATTCCGGGTACGGTGAGCGAAGTTTCCGCGACATTGGTGGCCAGGATAATGCGACGCGCCTGGCCGGGCTTGAATATGCGTTCCTGTTCGCTGAATGACAGGCGCGCGAACAGCGGCAATATTTCCACGCCGGGAACGCCCGGCTGATTCCGGTCAAAATGATGCTTGCGCAGTGATTCGGTGGTTTCGCGGATTTCACGCTCACCCGGCAGGAAAACCAGAATATCGCCCGACCGGCTCGTCTGCAGAATTTCATCGGCGGCGTTGAGAATCTTCTGCTGCATTTCGAGATCTTCATCATCCAGTACAACCGGCTGATAACGGATGTCCACCGGGTAAGTACGGCCGGATACTTCGATAACCGGTGCGTCGTTGAAATGTTTCGAGAACCGTTCCGCGTCGATGGTGGCGGAGGTGACGATCAATTTGAGGTCGGGCCGCTGGGGCAATAGGCGCGTGATGTAACCCAGCAGGAAGTCAATGTTCAGGCTGCGTTCGTGCGCTTCGTCGATGATGATCGTGTCATAAGCCAGCAGCTTTGGGTCGCTCTGTGTCTCCGCAAGCAAGATGCCGTCGGTCATGAGCTTGATGTAACTGCCGGAACCGATTTTGTCCGAAAAACGTACTTTGTAACCAACTGTCTGGCCGAGCCCGGTGGCCAGTTCCGCCGCGATACGCTGGGCTACCGATCGCGCGGCGATGCGGCGCGGCTGCGTATGGCCGATCATGCCCTGCACGCCGCGTTCTAGCTCCAGGCATATTTTCGGTAATTGGGTTGTTTTGCCCGATCCGGTTTCGCCGCAGATGATGACAACCTGATTGTCTGCAATCGCCTGTTTGATGGTTTCACGCTTAACGACAACCGGAAGATCGTCGTTGTAAACCGGTTTGGGCAGATGCGCGAGGCGATGTGCCAATGCGTAGGGTGATACTGTTTTCATGCGTGAATGTGGGGCGGCGCTAAAAATTCAGCGGTTTAAATAAAAAACGAGCAAGACGCGGCGGGGGCAAAAAAATATGGATGCAGCATCATAGGATCCTATTGTAAGGAAATATTTTTTGAGAACAACGCTGTATTGTGACCTGTATTGTGACGAGATAGGGGTTTTTAGAGATGTTCTGTCGCTGACTTGTATATAAAAACAACAAGCGGTGGATTATTTGATGTCGGTTCGTTCGGTCAGGTTGTCCACATACCATTGCATTGCCGCCTCAAGTCCTTCCTGAATCGCGTAGACCGGTTCGAATCCAAGCAGATTGCGCGCTTTGCTGATGTCCGCCTGAGAATGACGTACATCGCCTTCCCGGAAATCGACGTGCTGCGGCTGATGTGATTTTAAATGCGGGAATTTGTCGATCAGTAGCGCGTGCATCATGGTGTAGAGTTGATTCAGGCTGGTGCGTTCATTGAGCGCCACGTTGTAGATCTGATTGATTGCAGCTTCATCGGTGGTCAGCGCAGCTAGCAGGTTGGCCTGAACGACGTTATCCACATAACAGAAATCGCGGCTGGTTTCGCCGTCACCGTTGATGTACAGCGGTTTGTTTTTGATCAGTGCGAATACCCATAGTGGAATGACTGCGGCGTAAGCGCCGTGGGGATCCTGCCTGGGGCCGAAGACATTGAAATAGCGCAATCCGATCGATTCCGTGGCATAGCAGCGTGCAAAAACATCGGCATAAAGCTCGTTGACATATTTGGTCACGGCATACGGTGAGAGTGGATTCCCGATCACCGATTCCACTTTGGGCAGATCAGGGTGATCGCCATAGGTGGAGCTTGAGGCCGCGTAAACAAAGCGTTTGACTTTGGCATCGCGTGCTGCGACCAGCATATTGAGGAAGCCGGAGACATTATTTTCGTTCGTTAAAATGGGGTCTTCGATCGAGCGTGGTACAGAGCCTAAGGCCGCCTGATGTAATACGAAATCCACATTTTCGCAGACTGCTCTGCACTCATCCAGATTGCAGATGTCGCCCTGAACAAATTTGAAATTGTGCCAGAGTGCAGGTTCGACACGATCTCTGACTTGATCCAGATTATGCTGATATCCTGTCGAGAAATTATCCAGACCGATGACTTTCTGGTTTAATTTCAGTAAGCCTTCCAGCAGATTTGAACCAATAAAGCCAGCCACGCCTGTTACCAGCCAGTAATATTGATGCTGGGATAACTGCTGCTGGATTATCTGGGGTTGGGTCATAGTTAAAATTCCTGATGTACGATATTAAAGCCGCCAGACGTGTAATCCGGCATTCTGAAACGTTGATTGATCGAATGTGGATTTGACATCGATAAAGCAGCCATTGTTCACGATTTTAGTCAGTATGTCGGGAATTGCTCTGCTTAAAAAATCGACATGCGAAACGGCGACAATCATGGCTTCTGCGCGCGGCAGTCTCTCCCAGGGCTTGAGCGTCACGCCGTACTCGTGCAGGGCTTCTTCAGGATCGGTTACGGGATCATAGACATGAATTTCGATACCGTAGTCTTCAAGTTCACGAATGACATCGATAACTTTTGAATTCCGCAGATCGGGACAATTTTCTTTGAATGTGAGACCGAGTACGTTCACTTTGGCGTCGCGCACGTTGAATCCGGCTTTAATAATCTGTTTGATCGTTTGTTCAGCCACATACTTCGCCATGTTGTCATTGATGCGTCGGCCTGCCAGAATCACCTGCGGCATGTAGCCGGTCATCTCGGCTTTGTGTGTCAGGTAATAGGGATCTACGCCGATGCAGTGACCGCCGACGAGACCGGGGCGAAACGGCAGAAAATTCCATTTGGTGCCCGCAGCCTCCAGCGTGTCCAGCGTGTCGATGTTCAGGCGGTCAAAAATAATGGCCAGTTCATTCATCAGCGCTATATTCAGATCGCGCTGTGTGTTTTCTATGACTTTGGCTGCTTCGGCGACTTTGATGCTTGTGGCGCGATAAACACCTGCGGTCACCACGCTTTCATAAAGCCCGGCAACTTTTTCCAGTGTGCTTGCGTCATCGCCTGAAACAACCTTGACAATGGTCGTGAGCGTATGCTGTTTGTCACCCGGATTGATACGTTCGGGCGAATAACCGACATGGAAACCCTGTTTCCATTTCAGGCCGGAAAATTTTTCCAGTACTGGAATACATACTTCTTCGGTAGCGCCTGGGTATACCGTGGATTCATAAATCACTATCGCGCCCGGTTTCATGTTTTTACCGACTGTTTCGCTTGCGCCGATCAAAGGCCGGAAATCCGGTTGATGTGCCTGATCCACGGGTGTGGGCACTGCAACAACGATGTAATCTGCTTGTGACAGGTCAGCAGGATCGTTTGTCAAAACAAGTTGATTGGCGCATTTCAGATCATCAGTTGATACTTCGCCGGTAGGATCGATATACTGCCGGTAACTTTGAATTTTACTGTCGGACAAATCATAGCCAATCGTTCGTCTTTTTTTCCCGAATTCAACGGCCAATGGCAAGCCAACATAGCCTAAACCTACGACAGCAACAACATTCATGATTTTCTCCGATTAGCAGATATACTGTAAAAATTGGATTATCGTCTTTTTTATCACAAACTTTTAAATAAAAAATTCTATCATTTCCTTTAATAGTGTATAACCGCATGAAATATTCAGTGTTCCGAAAGCTTGTTTCAGACTAAAATTTTACATGGAGATATACACCTTTGGCGCATTCTACCGTAATACGCTATTCACTACTCGATATAGCGATATAGTAGTGACCAAAATATCATAAACTTTTTGGGTACTATTATTTTTGGGTACTATTATTTACCCCGTAACAGTAATCAATTGAATTGGAGAATCAAAAAATGTATAACTTTTCTTCCCGTATTCTAAAAAAACACCATTTGAAAGGCTCATTGTCTGTAGCGATCAGTATTTTGATGATACTGGGCTTGACGGCATGCGGTGAGACAAAGGATGCTGAGACCTTAATATCTGAGGCCGTGGAATACCAGAAGAAAGGGGATGATAACGCTGCGATTATCCAGCTCAAGAACGCATTGCAGCAGGATCCGAGTAATAAAGAAGCCCGTTTCCAGCTGGGCGTTCTTTCACAAAAGAGCGGCGATCTGCTGGCTGCCGAAAAAGAACTGGATAGAGCACTGAGTCTCGGTTTGAGTGCTGATACCGTAATTCCGGTTCTGGCTCAGGTACTGTTTGATCTGGGTAAATTTCAAATGTTGCTGGATACCGTCGACCGTCATCCAGATGTCAACTCGGTTGAAGTTAAAATTTTACAGGGGAGGGCGTTGCTGGCTGTAGGTCGGAATGAAGAATCCAAAGCCATGCTGGACCAGATGCTTGCCGAAAATCCGAATTCAGCGGAAATTTTAATCGGCCTGGCGCAACATGCGTTGTCTGAAAGGAATCTGGATCTGGCAAACGATTTTTCGAATCAGGCCGTAGAAAAAAACCCTGAAAATTCGACAGCTTGGCTTTTCAGAGCGCGTTTGCTGCAGGCACAGGGCAAGCCGGATCAAGCCCTAGAAGCTTTTGACAAAGTGATTCAGTTAGTACCGGACAATCTTAGCGCCTATAGCAGTAAAGCCACGATAGAAATTGGTCTGCGTAAGTTTGACGATGCTAAAAACACCATCGCGCGCGCGCGCCAGATTGCGCCTGAAAGTATCGGGCTGAATCATGCGCAAGCTTTGCTGGATCATACGCAGGGAAGGCATGCGGAAGCATTAACAGCGATACAGACCGTGCTGAGTGTCGCGCCGGATCATTTGCCGAGCGTGCTGCTGGCCGGTGCAATACAACTGTCTCTGGGTTCATTGCCGCAGGCTGAACAGCATCTGGATCAATATCTGAAGAGAAACCCAGGCAATGTTTATGCGCGTAAATTGATGATCAATACGCTATTGAAGAGTAATCAGATCAAACAGGCCCAAGATATCCTTGAACCGACACTGTCCGGCGTGCAGAACGATCCGCAGCTGTTTGCGCTGGCGGGTGAAGTCTACATGCGCACAGGCGATTTTACCAAAGCAACCGGGTTCTATGAAAAAGCGAACGAACTGGCCCCCGATAATGCGGAAATACATACCGCGCTTGGTTTGAGCAAGCTGGCAACGGGTGACAGCGTGGATGGTATTGCTGAGCTTGAGCAGGCTTTAGGTTTGGATCAGAGTTCATCGCGAACAGGTATATTGCTGACGTTGGCGCATTTGCGCGTCAATGCGTTTGATAAAGCGCTTGAGACAGTTGATGGACTGATTAAGACAGACCCGAAGAATCCGTTGTTCTATAATTTGAAAGGCGCAATTTTTCTGGGTAAAAATGATATAGACAAGGCGCGCGAGAATCTTAATCGAGCACTTGAAATTCAACCGGATTTCTTCCCCGCAGTGTCAAATCTGGCGCGACTGGATATGCAGGATCAAAAACCGGATGTCGCGAAAAGCCGATTTGAAGCGCTTCTCAAGAATGATAATAAAAATATTCAGGTATTGGGCGCCCTGTCAAGTCTGGCTTCCGCCCAGGGCAACGTGGAAGAGGCGACCCGGTGGCTGGAACTGTCCAGTGAACGGAATCCCAATGAATTGGAACCTGCACTGCTTTTGACCGCACATTATCTGCGTATTAACGATACGGATAAAGCGTTACTCCTGGCACGCAAGATTAATGGCACCTATCCTAACGAGCCGCGCGCACTTGAAATTTTAGGCAGAGTACAGCTGGCGCAAAATAACCACGCTGCTGCGTTGGACAGCTTTGAACGGCTGGCAGCAAGATTGCCGGACTCAGCGCCTGCGCAATTGCAGATCGCCCATGTTCATACCATCATGAAAGACCATGCGGCTGCAATCGCAGCGATTAGAAAAGCGCTGTTCATCAATCCGGGTTTTGTCGATGCTAAAGTGGCGCTGGTCAGACTGGCTGTTCTCGAAGGCAAGATAGACCAGGCCGTATCCCAGGCACAAAATATACAGAAAGAGCATGCGAATATCCCACAAGGCTATGAACTGGAAGGCGATTTGTGGATGGGGCAGAATAAACCGGACATGGCCGCAAAAGCCTACGAGAAAGCATTTTCAATTGCTCAGAATGGCATATTGGTAACGAAAATACACAGTGCGCTGAGCCAGGCCGGCCAGGATAAAAAGGCGCTTGCAGAAGTTACACAATGGCTGGCAAAAAATCCGGAAGATACACCGACACGCTTATACCTGGCCAATGCGTATCTGAATAATAACCAGTATGCAGACGCGACGAAGGAATATGAAGTTGTTATACAACGGAATCCGCAGCATCTCCTGTCTTTAAACAATCTGGCATGGTTGTATCAGCAAAGCAAAAACCCCCGTGCTCTGGAATATGCGGAAAAGGCTTATCAGTTATCACCGGAAAATCCGGCTATTCAGGATACACTCGCCTGGATACTGGTCGAAAAGGGAGAAATTGACCGTGCTTTGCCGATGCTGAAAAAAGCCGCATCACAGGCACCCGATAGCGCCGGGATTCAGTACCATTATGCGCATGCTTTGTTAAAAGCCGGTGACCCGGTGCAGGCACGCCAGATTCTCGACAAGATTACTGCGGGTGATGCAAATTTCTCTGAAATTGAAGCAGCCAGAGCACTTCTGAAGCAAGTACAATAAACATTCCTTCCATCCTTTCGGATAGGGAACGGCAACGATATTAACCTGTTGTTGCCGTTTTTTTATGAGTATCGAATAAACATTTTGTGCTCTCCAAATTCCAGTCTGGAAAAGGCATCGTCCATTGCCTGTCGGCATTCTTAATACTGATATACAGTAGTCATTTTTTCTAATTCCAGCTCATATTGATTCGGACTTTTGTATCCCAAGTATGAATGCAGCCGCTGACTGTTATAAAATGTAGTAGTCGCAACCTGATCTGACAGTTACCCGATTTGACGATGTGCCTGTTAGATCAAATTCAGTTATTCAATGCAGTGATTATTTTATCGTCCCATACCTCCTTTGCGTCAATTAAAGTTTGCATTGGGATGCGCCCACAGCATTTTTCCTTGGTGAGTGCGTGCGTTGTTGTACGCCTGTGACCATTCGGTTGAGCGTTGCTGCGCATGGATTAAAAATTCCAGATAATTCATGGTATTTTTCTACTCAATAGTATCTAATCCGTATTGAGTAAACCTGTTCTCTGCGCGCAATGTCACGACTTTCAAAATTTTTCCGCTATGTCGCCGCAATATTATCCGGTTGCGGCTTATTGTTGGTATTTTCTGCCGGGTTGCTGTTACGTGGCAGTTTGCCGCAATATGAAGGCAGGACACACTTATCCGGCCTTTTTGCGCCTGTGACCGTTGAGCGCGATATACTGGGCAGTGTGACGATTACGGGCCGGAATCGTTTGGACGTTGCACGTGCGCTCGGCTTTGTGCATGCGCAGGAGCGTTTTTTTGAAATGGATCTGATGCGCCGTCAGGCGGCTGGCGAACTGGCGGCCATTTTTGGTGAAGGCGCATTGGCGCTGGATATGGAATCCCGCACATACCGTATGCGCGCCCGCGCTCGGCAAATTCTTGATCGACTGCAGGAGGATCAGCGGCAATTGCTCACGGTTTATCGCGCTGGTGTGAATGCAGGGCTTAATGCGCTGGCGGTACGTCCTTATCCTTATCTGCTGACCCGCACGCAGCCTGCCGAATGGCTTGAGGAAGATACAGTGCTGGTGATTTTCTCGATGTTTGTTACGCTCAACGAAACCAGCAGCAGGCGCGAGTTGGGATTGTCGTTTTTGCGCGCGGAACTGCCCGATGCGCTGTTCCGTTTTCTAACCGCCAGCGGTGGGTCGTGGGACGCACCGCTGACTGGTGAGCCACTGGAGTGGCCACCGATACCGTCCGCTGATGATTTTGATCTCAGAACGCGAAATGTGCCGCTGTTTTCCGATGCATTGGCGTTTGATGAATCGATGCCGGGTAGTAACAATTTTGCGGTTGCGGGTGATCTGGCGGTGTTAACGGAGGGTGCGGCATTGGTCGCTAATGACATGCATTTGACGTTGCGCGTGCCGAATCTGTGGTTTCGCACGCGGTTGATGACCGTATCGCCGGAAAACAAAGCGGAAAACAATCACGCCGTACCGCACACCGATATTACCGGTATCACTTTGCCGGGTGTGCCCGCGATGATCATTGGTTCCAATCGACATATTGCCTGGAGTTTTACGAACAGTTACGGTGATTTTATCGACTGGGTGCGTATTACGCTGGATCCGGATGACCCGTCGCGCTACCTTGGCGCAGCGGGCTGGCAGCCTGTTCTGGCCTACCAGGAAACCATTCATGTGCGTCATGCGCCTGAAAAAGTGATAACCGTTCGCGAAACCGAGTGGGGGCCTATCGTCGCGCGTGATTATGACGGTGTGCCGCTGGCCATCGTCTGGACGGCCTTTCAGCTTGGCGGTGTTAATCTGAATCTGGTCGAACTCGAACAAGCGCAAACGGTTGATGAAGCGGCCACGATTGCGCAGCAAACCGGCATGCCTGCGCAGAACTTTATTGTCGGTGATACGCAAGGCAATATTCTCTGGACGATCGCCGGACGTATTCCCGTGCGGTCAGATAATTTTGATCCGCGATTACCGGCAGATTGGAATACACCCGATACTGGGTGGCTGGGCTGGTTGAATCCTGCCGATTATCCGTTAATCCGTAATCCTGAAACCGGACGGCTATGGACTGCGAACACGCGCACTGTTGATCCGGATACTTTAAAAATTATCGGTGATGGCGGTTACGATCTTGGCGCCCGGTCAAAACAGATACGTGACAATCTGTTTGCGTTGGCGCAATTCACCGTTGACGATCTGTTCGCCATTCAACTCGATTACCGTGCCGTATTTTTTACGTACTGGCATGCCTTGCTGCAAGAGACGCTAGAGACACGCGGGCATTTCGAACAAACCGGCGTATCCGGGCAATTGGAACAGATCCTGGCGGATTGGGATGGCCGTGCGTCGGTCGATTCGGTGGCTTACCGGATTGTGCGCAGCTTCCGCCATGAAGTGATTCGCTCCGTTCTTACCGCATTGACTGTTGATGTCAAACAACGCTATCCGGCATTCCAACTGCCGCAATTAAACCAGGTCGAGCATGCCGTCTGGCGGATACTTGAAGAACGTCCTGCGCATCTGCTACCCGCAAACTTCGACGACTGGGATGATTTTCTCCTGCACAGCATTGATCAGGCCGCCGCAACACTGCGAAAACAGTCCGGCGATATCGCTGCACGCACCTGGGGAGAAGACAATGCGGCGCATATCAGTCACCCACTGAGCCGGAATCTGCCGCAATGGCTTGCGAAATATCTGGATATGCCTGCCGATTCGTTGCCTGGCGATATGCATATGCCGCGTATCCAGACGCCGAATTTTGGCGCCTCGCAGCGTTCGGTTGTTGCGCCCGGCAAGGAAGAGGAAGGCTATTTCGATATGCCGGGTGGTCAGAGCGGTCACCCGCTGTCGCCCTATTACGGCAGCGGACATGCCGACTGGGTATCGGGCAAGCCGACCCCTTTTATGCCGGGTAAAACAGAATATGTGCTCGAACTTGTTCCGTGAAACAATGACCGGGCAGGATGTGCTGCTTTCAGGGCTAACTGTTTAGCTCCGGCATTTGCCGGTTTGGTTACCGGTGGTAAAAAAGTTTTGCTTTGGTAAACTTTTTGCCCTTTGAGGAATCCTAGTTGCAATTATTCAAAGGTTATGCGAAGAAAATGTATGACGGTATTTGGTATTCGGCATCATCATTGTGGATAGAAGGCAGTATTATGCAGCAAAAATACCCGTATTTCGTTTCATGCGGCGGCTGTGTTTTTTATCGCTGCAAATGACCGGAATAAATTTTTTTATGGGGGTGCAAAAAAAGCTTGATTTCAGAAATATGCGGACTATAATGCGGGCAATTTAATTTTTGGTAACTACGGGAAATATCATGATATCGACAAGTAATACATATTTATCTATTGAATTAACCAACGAATTAACTAACGTTCACATTCCTGTTACATAGCTTTCTTTAAGAGGATACTCGCATGCTCATACCTATCTCTTCCAGCGCTTTTCAAAAGCCATCTGAATCAGAAACTCTGTTTGATACCCACCCTGAAGTCAGCCTCGATTTCAGCCATATTAAGAAAAAATTATTGCACGGATATGACAAGCCGTTTTTGTTTGTCGACAGTAATATCATCCGTCAAAAAGCCCGACGCTTCATGAATGCCATGCCACGTGTTCGTCCGCATTACGCCGTTAAGGCCAATCCGGATCACCGTGTTCTTAAAACGCTGATTGAAGAAGGCGCTGGTTTTGAAATCGCCTCAATTTCGGAGCTTGACCGCTTACTTGGATTGGGTGTGCCTGCTGCGGAAATTTTCTACAGCAATCCTATGAAATCACGTGCCTACCTCGAATATGCCGCCAGCAAAGGTGTTGAATGGTATGTTCTGGATAGTGTTGAAGAGTTACGTAAAATCGTCAGTGTAAAACCGGATGCAAAAATGTATCTGCGTATCGATACCCCGAATATCGGCAGCGATTGGCCATTGGCTGGAAAATTTGGTACTCACCTGAGTGACATTAATCACGTTATCGATGAAGCTGCCAGACTTAACGCAGATCTGGCTGGTGTTACCTTTCATGTGGGATCGCAATGCCGTAATCCGCAGAACTGGCGGGTAGGTATTGAACGTGCCATTAAGGTTTTTGCCGATATGCGGGAAAAGGGCCTGAATCCTCGTTTGCTCAATATAGGCGGCGGTTATCCGGTGCGTCACCTGAAACCGATCCCTTCCATTGAGGTTATTGCAGAAGTTATCAATGCAGCGATCGCCAGGCTGCCCGAAGAAATCCAGATTATTGCAGAGCCCGGACGTTACCTGGTTTCCGATTCCGCCTATTTTGTCTGCCAGGTTGTCGGTACCGCGACACGTAACGGTAAACGCTGGATGTACTGGGATGCCGGTATGTTTGGCGGCATTATTGAAGTTACGGAAGGATTGGCCTACGAAATACTGACCGACCGTACAGGTCAGTGCGTGCCTTGGTCTGTCGCAGGGCCGACCTGCGATTCAGTGGATATCCTGATGCACGACGTCATGCTTCCGGCGGATATTCAGGAAGGCGATCTGATTTATATTCCCAATACAGGCGCGTATACCACAGCGTATGCCAGCAATTTCAATGGATTCCCGCTGCCTGACGTCTATGTGATTTAATCTTTCGGCTCATTCCGGACGGAACGAACGGATTAAGTAGTGCGTTCGTTCCGCCGGGTTCAATGATTCGCAGGCTCGAGTTCGATAGCGGCTCCCGGTTTATTTTCGATCAAGAATCACAAAATGATATTCCAGTGGTATGCCGTTTTTTCCATCCGATATATGCCGCTCACGTGATGTCTCAGACCATTCACATCGGTCGAATTCAGGAAAAAAAGCATCGCCATCAAAATCCTGTTGTATTTCGGTGAGATACAGGCGTTGTACCAGCCCAAGCGTCTGTTCATAAAGCCGGGCGCCACCGATGATGAACAGTTCATTTTCCTGTTGGGGGGGCGCATCTGTATCTGCTCCGCGCTGCTGTAGCGCATCCTCCAGGGTATGTACAACAATGGCACCCGGTATACGCAAATCCGTTTGATGCGACACGATCACATGCGTGCGTCCCGGCAATATGCGTCCGATGGAATCGTAAGTCTTGCGGCCCATGATGATGGTGTGCCCCATGGTCAATGACTTGAAGTGTTTCAAATCTTCAGGCAAATGCCACGGCAGTGTATTGCATTTTCCTATGACGCCGTTCCGGGCGACCGCAGCCAGAATTGACAAGCGAACCGGTTTCATACGGCCACCGGCGCTTTAATTGCCGGATAAGGTTGATAGTCTTTCAAGGCAAAATCTTCGTATCTGAATACAAAAATATCCGAAACCGACGGGTTAAGATGCATTGTGGGCAACTGCTTCGGTTTCCGGTTTAGCTGTTCTTTTGCCTGCTCCAAATGATTCAGATAGAGGTGCGCGTCTCCGAAGGTATGGATAAACTCACCCGCTTTCAAATCACAGACCTGCGCGACCATCATGGTCAACAAGGCATAAGAGGCGATGTTAAACGGCACGCCTAAGAAAATGTCGGCACTTCTTTGATATAGCTGGCAGGACAGCTTGCCCTCCGTCACATAGAACTGGAACAGAACATGGCAGGGTTGCAGTTTCATTTTGTCCAGATCACCGACGTTCCAGGCCGACACGATCATGCGTCTGGAGTCCGGCGTGTTCTTAATCTGCGTAATGACCTGTTTGATCTGATCGATGGATTGTCCGTCCGGCGCAAGCCATGCACGCCACTGATGCCCATAAACGGGTCCGAGGTTGCCGTGTTCGTCAGCCCATTCATCCCAGATCGAAACGCCATTTTCTTTCAGGTAATGAATATTGGTTTCGCCACGAAGAAACCACAGCAGCTCGTGGATAATTGATTTCAGGTGGCATTTCTTGGTCGTGACGAGTGGAAAGCCGTCTGCCAGATTAAAACGCATCTGGTAGCCAAAAACAGACAAAGTGCCTGTTCCCGTGCGGTCTGATTTTTCACAGCCATGCGTCAAGACATGTTGCATTAATTGAAGATACTGTTGCATGCACTGTTATTTAAAAAAAACGGCCATCAGCCGATCAATGATAAAACTGACAAATTAGCTACATGACCCAGCTAACCGTAATATAATATCAGCTTTTACTACGAATCAGGTTAGCCATCCGCGATGTTAGAGATGCGCAACTTCCCCCATCCGTCTGTAGAGTTTCCCTGATAGCGCTAAAAGCACGCACACATTAATGACCACACTGATAAAACACAATGTTTGACACTGTAATGTGACTATACGCGCCTTTCAAAATCTCATATTCAACAGGAAAGCAATCGATGCTGGCTACACTTACCCAGAATTCTTCTTTATTCGACACGACAATCAACGTTAGCGCAAACCATATACTCGTTGTACTTCCCAAGCAGGAAAAATTGCCACAGAAAAATCGCATTCCTGGGGAAGACACACTCAAAAGAACGCTGGATAGACGTAATATGACGCTGGAAAAAATCAGTGAAACGCCTGTCAGCGCCAATCTGGATAATGGCGCATTATGCACATGGGTGATGATCGACACCCACAAACCTGTATTTGATCAGCATACCGTCGTGCGTAAAGCGATACAGCATCTGCTTTCGGAGAATCCCACTGAAATACATCTGGCTATTTCCGGCAATAACAGCCAGAAACGCTACTTTTCTGAAATTGCAGTGTACATCGCCTGGATTAATGGCGCAGCGCTGCCGGTTCGCAAGCAAAAACCGGAAAGAAATTCACTGACACATATACATCTCTACGGCTATAGAGATGATGACAACTTTACATTGCAACGTGCTGTTGCCGAAGGCAATTTGCTGGCACGCGGCCTGACGGCGTTACCACCCAATGAATTGACCCCGGCAACCTATCGTGAGCAGATTCAGAAATTGTCCAGCAACGAAGGATGGGTTTATCAGGAGTATCCGTTGAACATGCTCAGAAAAATGGGCGCGGGTGCTTTTGTGGCAGTTGCCCAGGGCAGCAATACCGATGATGCTGCAATCGTACATCTGCACTATTCGGGAAAGAGCAAAGCGGCAAGACATATCGCTCTCGTCGGAAAAGGGATTTGTTTTGATACCGGCGGGCATAATCTGAAACCAGCGCGTTACATGCAGGGCATGCATGAAGACATGAACGGATCGGCCGTGGCATTAGGTATTTTACTGGCAGCAACGCGTGCCGGTCTGCCGCTTGAAATTGATTGCTGGCTGGCTATCGCGCAGAACCATATCAGCCCGCATGCCTACAAGCAAAATGACGTGATAACCGCATTGAATGGATTGACGATTGAAATCGTGCATACCGATGCGGAGGGACGCATGGTTCTGGCGGACACATTGACGCTCGCGGAGAAACAAAAACCCGACATTATTATCGACTTCGCAACGTTGACCGGCAGCATGCATACAGCGCTGGGTTCGAGATATTGCGGCATTTTCACCAACCAGGAAAATCTTGCCCAGAAAGCAATCGCTGCAGGCAAAAAAAGTGGTGAGCGCGTTTGTGTTTTTCCAATGGACTCGGATTATGGCGAAAGTCTGGAAAGTAATATCGCCGATATCAAACAATGCGCGATCGGTGGCGAATTTGATCACATTCTTGCTGCCTGCTTTCTCAACAAATTCGTTAAAGACACGCCTTGGATACATATGGATCTTTCAGCCAGCAACCACAAAGAAGGACTTGGTGCTGTCGGCAGTGAAGTTACCGGTTTCGGCGTCAATTGGACGATTGAATTGCTCGCTCAGTTATAAACCGCCTTAGAACCTGCTCAAGATTTCGATCAAGTTCAGTGAGATCCGGACAAGTTTAAAACTGAAATGTACATTAGATTCTCCCAAGATCGAGTCCCCATTGTCCAGGGTTTTCTGCGCTCACAATACTGTCCTCCGATTTTGACATATCGATTATTTCAACAGGTATGTGACCATTCGTACGTGTAGAGAAAAACACCTTGACCAGTGGCATTAAAAGACTCTTTTCAGATTGCTCGATAACCAGCCCCAAGCGTCCGGACCTCAGTTTTAACAGTGTTCCAATGGGATAAATGCCAATCGTTTTAACGAATGCATGAAAAACGGTTTCATCAAAATGACCATCCTTCCATGAAGTCATTCTTCTGATGGCCTCAGCCGGTTCCCAACCTTTCTTGTAACACCGGTCTGAAGTTATAGCGTCATACACATCGCAAACAGCGCCCATGCGCGCATGCAATGTTAAAGTATCGGCTGAGAGTTTTTCCGGATAGCCTTTCCCATCCATGCGCTCATGATGATGCAGGCATACATCGAGCGCCGGTTCATCAGCCTGATATACCTTTTTCAGAATTTCCCAGCCTCTGCGAGGGTGGGTTTTGATAATTTCAAATTCTTTATCCGTCAGTTTGTCCGGCTTATTCAGTATTTCATTGGGTACAGCCATTTTGCCGATATCATGCAACAATCCTGCTACACCGATCTGCTTTAACTCCTCTCCATACAGTCCCAACTGTTTGCCGAGCGCTACCATCAGCACGCATACCGCCACGGAATGCAGATAAGTATATTCATCCGCTGTTTTTAGTCGTATCAGACTAAGCAATGCGTTTGAATTCCGTTCCATAGACATATTGATTTCATCGACCAGGATGACTGCTTCTTCCACCTGAATCGATTTGCCCATACGCGCTTCACTGAACATCGAAACGACCGCAGCTCTGGTTTTAGCATGTACCTTTCTGGCTGCAACCAATTCATCGACCAGCGCTGTCTTTTGAATCCCCCTTTCAGCTGGCAAAGACAGAACGGGCTCTGGTGCTACCGGTGCGTTATCCGCCGCTTTGGCATCCAGACACAGCACATCCAGTCCTTTGGATGTATCAATCCACAATTCTTCCAAATTGCAGTGTTTCAATTTCTCCAGATCCGCTTGTTCAGACAATAAGAAAGCACTTTTCCAAAATGGGTGTTGCATCCAGTTCTCGCTTATTTTATGGATATACATACCCAAACGCACTTCACTGATAGCGATTTTTTTTATCATAAGCTCCAGAAAATCATTCTCAAAATTAGATTTCAATGGCGAGACTGAAGGTCAATGGTACAATCATACTCAAGGTGACGCTATTTTTCACAAGATAATTCGTATTACTTAACGTCCCCATTATTACAAAACTTAAAAAATTTAATACCTAATCTGCAAAACATAGCATAAAAAAAACCGCAAACTTGCGATTTACGGGAATCACACTATGTCAACCATTGAATCTGTTTTACACGAATCACGCATTTTTCCGCCAGCCGAGGATTTCATTCAGCAAGCCAATGTATCCGGCATGGCATCGTATCAGGCGCTATGCCAGCAGGCTGAAGCGGATTATCAGTCGTTCTGGGCGCAGCAGGCCAGAACCTATCTGGTCTGGTATAAACCGTTTACCCAGATTCTGGATGATAGTCATGCGCCATTTTTCAAATGGTTCGGCGATGGTGAATTAAATATTTCTTACAATTGCCTTGATCGCCATTTAGAGACTCAGCCCGATAAAGTCGCCATTATTTTTGAGTCTGATGCCGGTGAATCGACTTATGTAACCTATCGGGAGCTTCATCAGCGCGTATGTCAGCTGGCTAATGCGCTGAAAGCGCAAAATATCCGGAAAGGCGATTGCGTCATCATTTATATGCCGATGCGTATCGAAGCTGTCGTTGCCATGCAGGCGTGCGCACGGATTGGTGCAATTCATTCCGTCGTATTCGGCGGATTTTCATCCAAAAGCCTGCATGAACGCATTGTCGATGCCGGTGCGAAAGCCGTAATCACCGCTGATGAGCAAGTACGTGGCGGAAAACATAACGCACTCAAGGCAACCGTTGACGAAGCCATCAACATGGGTGGCACTGAATCGGTAGAGACGGTTGTGGTTTATCAGCGATCAGGTTCAAAAATTCCTTTTAATCCTGGACGCGACGTCTGGTGGCATGAAATTACCGAGAATGCAGACACGCAGTGCGAGCCGGAATGGGTTAATGCCGAGCATCCATTGTTTACGCTTTATACCTCTGGATCCACCGGCAAACCGAAAGGCGTACAACATTCCAGCGCCGGCTATCTGCTGGGCGCCATAGTCAGTATGAATTGGGTTTTCGACTACAAACCGTCTGATATTTTCTGGTGTACCGCCGATGTCGGCTGGATTACCGGTCACAGCTATGTCGCCTATGGACCGCTTGCCATGGGTGCAACCCAGGTCATCTTCGAAGGTGTTCCTACCTATCCGCACGCTGGAAGATTCTGGGAGATTATCGATAAACATGAGGTTACTACGTTCTATACGGCGCCAACGGCGATCCGTTCGTTGATTAAATTAGGCGCAGATCTGCCGGCAACATACCGCTTATCGTCGTTGCGACTGCTGGGCTCAGTTGGTGAACCCATCAACCCCGAAGCTTGGATGTGGTTTTATGAGAAAGTGGGGCGTTCGCGCTGCCCGATCGTGGATACATGGTGGCAAACAGAAACCGGCAGCCATATGATCGCACCGCTTCCGGGTGTTGCGCCGCTCAAACCCGGCTCGTGCACATTGCCGTTGCCGGGTATTTTTACAGCGATCGTTGATGAAGCCGGTCACGATGTCGAAAAAGGAAAAGGCGGTTTTCTGGTCATCAAGAAGCCATTTCCATCACAAATCCGTACACTGTGGGGTGATCCGGAACGTTTCAAGAAGGCTTACTTCCCTGAGGATATTGGCAACGGTAAATACTATCTGGCGGGAGATTCTGCGTACTGTGATGAAGACGGGTATTTCTGGATTATGGGACGTATTGATGACGTACTCAACGTTTCCGGACACCGTCTGGGTACGATGGAAATTGAATCCGCGCTGGTTGCCAACCCGCTGGTTGCTGAAGCGGCTGTCGTCGGCAAGCCGCATGATGTCAAGGGTGAGGTCGTTGTCGCATTTGTTGTACTGAAGGGCGATTATCCTCAAGGTGAGGAAATGAGGCGGATAATCCGTGAATTACGTGAATGGGTCGCTCAGGAAATCGGCCCGATTGCAAAACCGGAAGAAATACGATTTGGTGAAAATTTACCGAAAACACGATCCGGTAAGATTATGCGCCGCCTTTTGCGCACATTGGCCAAAGGGGAAGAAATTACCCAGGATGTTTCCACGCTTGAGAATCCCGCAATCCTGGATCAGTTAAGACAAACAAGCCATGATCTTTGACAGGATCAGAAAATCAATAAACCACTTATGACAACTCCGCTCGTTACTGATTACCCTGATGGCATCAGCGCAATTGATGCTCAATTTCATCGTCCCAGACGTGCCGCAATTCATCTGATCGTAGAGAATGGCAAAATGGCGCTTGTCGACACCGGCACGACTTTTTCAATCCCGGGTGTGATCCGTGTGCTTGAAGAAAAGAATCTAGCGATTGAAGATGTCGACTATATTATTCTTACCCATATTCATCTGGATCATGCCGGCGGCGCAAGCGAATGTATGCGTGTTTTCCCCAATGCCAGACTGGTAGTACACCCACGCGGCGCGCACCACATGGCTGATCCCGGGAAATTGGTTGCCGGTGCTATGGCTGTCTATGGCGAAACTGAATTTAAGCGTACCTACGGTGAGATTTATCCTATCGATGGGAAGCGTATTATTGAGGCGCCGGATTCCAGCAGGGTTGAACTCAATGGCCGCTCATTGCTGTTTCTTGATACACCGGGGCATGCACGCCATCACAACTGTATCTACGATGAAAAGAGCAACACATTTTTTACGGGAGATACCTTTGGCGTTTCCTACCGGGAACTGGATGTTAACGGGGTGGAATTTGTCTTTCCTACCACGACGCCGGTTCAGTTCGATCCTGAAGCGGCGCATGCTTCAGTTGACCGCATCATGCAATTTAATCCGGAATACGCTTTCCTGACACATTACAGCCGTATCGGCCACCTGACACAACACGCGGAAACCATGCATGCGCTCATAGATGCGCATGTCGACATTGCACAGAACGCGCAAGACCATACTGCGCCAAACACTGGCAGCAGATTCGATGTCATCCGCGCAGCATTGCAGTCGCTGTTATTACAGCGTATCAAATCAAACGGTTGCCAAATGTCTGAGGAAAGTATTGCGGATTTATTAAGCTCTGATGTCAGGCTGAATACAATGGGGCTGGAACACTGGCTCGACCATTAAAGAATCGTCAACTAATCCGGTTTACTGCCATCATTGTTGACCGGATCGTGATTTGATTCATCCTTACTGCTGGGCCATGTGCTGAATGGGAACGGTTTTATTTCACTGTTGAATGTCATGAACTGAATGATCTGGTAAATATAAATACTCAAACTTTGTGCGAGTCTGAGTATGGGTTCATTCGGTTTTTCTGTCATGATGATGGTGATCAGCTGGAATAACGCCAGTCCGATAATAAGAAATTTAGAAACGCTATAGACCACAATAAAAAAAATCATATAAAGGCTACGTAGCAGCATTTTATGCTTTTGTAATTGCTGGTTAATTTGCTTAATTTCTTTTTCCATCAGCTTTCCCAAATGATCCAATAGATTATCACAACCATCGATTTACACTGCATTTATATGTTTCGAACTTGGTGCCGAATTTTTGTTCAAGCGATTTTTCTTCAGGTATGATCTGGAACCGGTTCATATACAGCACAAAGAGCGTCACACAGAGTATGGACGCCAGATTATGCAAATAACAACCCCAGCCTAAAAGTATCAGTGCAAAACCGCCATAAATCGGGTTGCGGCTATAACGATACGGTCCTGTTCTGATCAGTGTTGATGCCGATTCAGGCTCGAGCGGGTTTAATGTTGTATTATTCCGGTAAAAAATAATGCTGCTGATGAGTATGAGCAATAGTCCGGATGCCGCAATTAATAAAGATACGGAATAGGGCAGCTCAAATACCAGTGTGAAGAATGGAAAATACCAAGCCACATACCACATGATTACAGCACATAACACCAGTACAACAACCGGGGGTATGAGTAGCGTCACAGCCTTGCCATCTGGTTTTGTCGAATCAAAGGCGTACCGATTTCCAGTATTTGGATTGCCAGTAAATATTGTCTAAATGGGATATCGTAACCCCTTTACGCTGCGATGCATGCAGGAATTTATTTTTCTCAAGGTAAATGCCCACATGTTTAGAGGTTGGTCCGGTTCTAAAAAAAACCAGATCACCCGGTTTCAGCTGATGTTTGCGGATTGGGGTTCCCAGCATGGATTGCTGGCGTGCTGTTCTTGGTAACTGGATGCCCAGTTTTGATTGGTATGTCAATTGAACAAACGCGGAACAATCAATACCTGATTTATTCATGCCACCGAGGCGATAACTGACGCCCCGCCATTCCTGATGCTGCCGGTAGAGCTCACTAACAACTAAATCCCGTGTTTCAGGTTTTTTTGTAATCTGTTTTGATTTGAGTTGATAACTGCCTTGATTCTTGTCAGGTAAAGAACCGCAGCCAACCACCAGAAACATACATAAGATGCTGATTAAATTAAAGTATACTGTTCTTTTGTGCCGCATAAGCTATACTTGATCTTAGTTGTAAAAAAGACAGAAAAGCATAATACCAAACTATAAAGTAAAGTAAAATATCTTTTAAACAGCTAGTTATGATCAGAAATTAATGTGGAGCGTGACATTATACTCGAATATGCTGCGCACCCATACTTGTTATTTTAGCCAGCACTTTGCGCGCCATATCTCTCAATGGAACAACCTCATCCACCGCTCCCGCAGCCACAGCTTCTTTCGGCATGCCATAAACAACACAGCTCGCTTCATCTTGGGCAAAATTATAAGCACCGGCTTGATGCATCTCGAGCATACCGGCAGCGCCATCTTTACCCATGCCTGTCAAGATAACACCGATTGCATTTTTACCGGCATAATTTGCCGCGGAACGGAAAAGCACATCCACCGAAGGACGATGACGGCTTACCAGTTCACCCTGATTCAATTCAGTGACATAATTCGCCCCATTCCTTTTTAACAGCAAATGTGAATGCCCCGGTGCAATAAAAGCATGCCCCGGCAAAACACGCTCTCCGCCTTGTGCTTCGTGCACTGATATTTTACAAAGACTGTTTAAACGATTTGCAAATGACTTCGTAAATCCTTCCGGCATATGTTGCGTAATCAGGATACCCGGACAATTGGCCGGCAGTTGAATCAGAAATTCTTTAATGGCCTCCGTGCCGCCTGTTGAGGCACCGACGATGATAAGTTTTTCAGTAGAAAAAGAGGTTTTAGAAAATGCTACGGGTAACACGCTATCTGCGGATAAACTTTTTGTCACCGTTTTATCTGAAGCAAGTTTCCGCACACGCGCAGAATAAGCTATTCTTATTTTACTGGCGATGACATCGCTGTATTCTTTAAGCCCGCTCGCAATATCAATTTTGGGTTTAGCCACAAAATCGACCGCGCCAAGCTCAAGGGCACGAAAAGTAATGTCGGATCCTTTTTCCGTCAATGTTGATACCATGACTACGGGCATAGGCCGAAGACGCATTAACCGCTCTAAAAAATCCAACCCATCCATTTTCGGCATTTCAACATCCAGCGTGAGCACATCCGGATTCGTTTCACGAATCATCTCGCGTGCCATTAAAGGATCTGAAGCTGTACCGATGACTGCCATGTCGCGTTGACTGTTTATAATTTCGGTAAGCAACTTACGGATCAGCGCTGAGTCATCTATGACCAGTACGTTAATTTTTTTCATAATAAAATAAACTGTAATTGTCTAAGAAAATGTGAATCAGGTGAAAAGCTCCACTACGCTGCATTTATCGGCACTGGTGGATTTATTCAATCTTCTGCCGTAATCTTTCTCGCGTTTTTTGATCGTATCATTATGCATATTTTTCAGTTTCTTAACCAAAACTTTGTTGTTTTTTGGAAAGAAATAGACTTTGCGAGGATAGATATCGATTAAATCCTGTGCAGTGACTGGAATATCTTCCGTGTTCAGAAATTGCAGCACAAATTCCGCATTACGCTGACCAATATTGGCTTGTGTCAAGCCACTGATCACATTGCCCCCGCCAAAAACCTTTGCTTCCAGATTCGAACGGCGTGCGCCCAACTTTAGTAATTGATTGATTAAAATCTCCATCGCATATGCGCCATATCGCGCGGACGGATTCATCGGTGAATTTGTATCGGAGCCGCCACCGTCAGGCAGCATAAAATGATTCATGCCCCCGATCCCGTTCTGCCTGTCACGGATGCAGGCGGCAACGCAGGAACCCAGTACTGTCACGAGCAACATATCCTTGCTTGTGACGAAATACTCTCCTGGCAAAAGCTTTACAGCCTGTGCATTGAAAGTATTGTCAAAATATAAATTTGTCGCCGTATGTTCATCGATAAGTTCGATCATGCGACTCTCCTGTTATTTATTGGCAAGCTCATACACTGTTTTTTCTCGCAATCTGAATAAATCGGCTGCATGTTGAAAGCTCTCAGAATGTCCTGCAAATAACAGGCCATCCGGTGCAAGTAAGGGTACAAATTTTTGCAGAATTTTATATTGTGTCTGTTTGTCAAAGTAAATCATCACATTACGGCAGAATATTGCATCAAAAGGACCTCGAACAGGCCAATTATTATCCAGCAAATTCAATTGCCGGAATGTAATCATGTCCCGCAGTTCGGGACGCACCATGGCATACCCCGAGTGTGCGCCTTTACCTTTCAAAAAGAACTTTCTTAATTTTTCTTTTGGCAGCTTGTCGAGCTTCTCTAAAGAATAAATACCCGCCTTCGCTTTAGCCAGGACATGAGTATCTAAATCCGTTGCAAGAATATGCACCGGTGGTGTAAACGTCTTGAATGCTTGAACCATTGACATCGCCATTGAATAGGGCTCTTCACCTGTTGATGAAGCACTGCACCAGAGATGAATTTTACCTTTGTTCCTGCGTTTTTCCGCATGCTGCTCAAGCGTGGGAAAATGATGCTGTTCACGAAAAAAGGCCGTCAGGTTTGTCGTCAGCGCGTTGGTAAATGCCTCCCATTCGGGGTTGTTGGGGCTTTCCAAGGAATCCAGATAGGCTTTGAATGAATCATAACCGTTTGCGCGCAGACGTCTGGCAAGACGGCTGTATACCATGTTCTGCTTACTTGATGAGAGCGAAATACCGGCACGGTTATAGATTAATTTTTTTACACGCTCAAAATCTTGAGTGGTGAATTTATATTCACGCGACGCGTCCATGAATTCACTGTCATAATCCATCATTTCACCCATAAATACCCAACCCGGTTAAATCACAAAGCTGTGAGGCTAGCTAGACAGCTATCGGCATTTAAAGAAATGACTTTATGTCGCCGGGAAACGCTTAAAAATAAAGTATTTCTTATGCTATCTCGATGAACAGATAAAGTTAGAAAAATTCCGTCGACAAGGCCTGTTTGAAATCTTCGCCAGCGTCATTATATCGGGAGTTTTTCAGCGGCATGACTGTAAAATAGCGTGATTAAATCGTTCTGAATGTCGGATGAGGCAGTGATTGAGCGTGCGGCTAATGCCGGGGTTAAACACCCTGGGCACATAGTCCGTGTTTATTTTTTGGGAAGGGGCAGGATACCTGTTGAATGCATATTCAATGTAATGCAAAAAAAAGCTGGCCGATAAGCCGGATTCTGTCGTGGACAGTCATTCATCTAGATGCACAGTTGCCCGTGCATTCAAGCAACACACCCGCAGGCTCCGCGAGCAGCCTCATTGCCTGCCTATTTGGTCTTGCTCCGGATGGAGGTTACCGCGTTTCACCGTAACTTAATACGCTCGTCTCTGTGGCCCTATTCCTCGCCTCACGGCGTTCGGTCGTTAGCCGACATCCTGCTCTATGGAGTCCGGACTTTCCTCTCCCGATTGTCCCGGGGGGGAACAACGGCAGCGACTGTCTGGCCAGCTTCATTGACATTCTATCATTCCAGAACGGGTATGATCTGCATTAATGATTCAAATACCCGAAGAAATACTCTCACTCTCGGTTGTTCAGCCCCGCAGCATGTCATTAATCTGCTGCAAAACCTGTTCATCAAGTTCACCGGCTTCCGCGCTTAACCGCAGTCTGGACATCAGATAGCTGTGATAGGCTTTGGCCAGATCGCGCCGGGCCGAATAGAATTGTTGCTGGGCGTTCAGTACATCGACTTCGGTTCGGACACCGACCTCCTGTCCAAGCATGGTTGAGTCCAGTTGTGTCTTGCTGGAAACCAGTGCTTGTGTCAACGCTTTTATCTGGGCAATGCCATTGGTGACGTTAAGATAGTGCTGGCGCACCTGCAGCGCGGTATTGCGGCGGGTATTTTCCAGATCATGCAGAGCTTTCTCCTGATTCGCGATGGCTTCGCGTACTCGTGACTGCGTGCCCCCCCCCTGGAATATCGGCAGATTCAGTTGCAGTCCGATGGATTTGGAAGTCAGATCAATGCCGCGTCCCGTAATTGCTCCGCCGACACCACTCTGATCACTGTACTGCGCAACCAGATCAACGGTTGGGTAATGCTGTACCCACATTTTTCTGACTTCCTTGGCGGCCAGATCATAAGAAGCCTGCTGAACCTTCAGCATGAAATTTTGTGCTTCAGCGACTGTTACCCACTCATCCATGCTGCTGTAATGCAGATGGGGCAAGTCGAGCGTGATGTCATTGGTACGGGCAAGCTGCTCAGGAAAACGGTTGATAATACCCTGCAACATGCGTTTACTGATTTCCAGCGCGTTACGGGCTGCGATTTCCTGCGACAAAGTCAGGTCAAAACGCGCTTGTGCTTCATTGGTGTCAACAATAGTCGCAATGCCAACCTCAAAGTTACGTTTGGCCTGTTCCAGTTGTTTGAGGATGGCTTCTTTCTGCGCCTCTGCGACTTCGACATCGGTCTGTGCGTCGAGTACGTCAAAATAAGCCTGCGCGACACGCAGAATCAAATCCTGCGCAGCGATGACAAATTGCGACTCGGCCTGGGACACTTGCGTTTGAGCTTGTGAGTAGATAATGAAGTTTTCAAAACGCACGATAGGCTGGGTTGCAGAAAGGATCACGCCGCGATTTTGAATCGTCACTGGCGGCCCTAATGTGGTATCGACTTCCTGTGCCTGACGGGTAAATGACAGATTAATGCTCGGCAGGAATCCAGCGCGACCCTGTACTATTTTTTCCTGCGTAGCCTGATAGGCCGCGCGGGCAGACTGGTATTGCGCATCTTTTTCCAATGCCTCATGGTAGATGTCTATCAGATTCGAGGCGCTTGATGCCGTACTGCAAACCAAACCGGCTGAAAAAACAAGCCATAAGCATGCGCTGCGCATGATTTTAATTATCATCGCTGATACGGTTTTTTTAATAATAACACTGGCATTATGTCGTTATCTGATTTTAAGGTGATTGCTATAATTAGAATACGAATTTTTCCGCCTGTGCTGCATTGGTCAGGGCGGGTATGCTGGTTTCGAACACCAGGGTTGTGGTAAATTCGTCCGGCGCCACGCAGGTGATCACCACGGCTAACATGACAGGATCTTCGCCAATAATGGCAAACAGGCGACCGCCAACATTAAGGCTGTTTTTGAAGCTATCGGGCAATACCGGGGTAGAAGCCGTAATGACAATCACATCATAAGGCTCATGTTTGGGCCAACCGTGTGCGGCATCACCTTGTTCGAGCGTAACGTTGTCAATATGATGTGCGCTCAGATTGGCTGCGGCGATGTTTTTAAATTCGGGGATAATTTCAACACTGTAAACATGCGCGCCCAGTTTCGCCAGCAACGCGGTCATATAACCACTGCCGGTGCCGACTTCAAGGATTTTATCCGTTTTTTTGATGTGCAGCTCCTGCAGGATGCGTGCCTCCATTTTGGGCTCAAGCATGACCTGTTCTTGTCCCAATGGAATTTTTATATCGACAAAAGCGGACTGGCGATAGGCTTGCGGGACGAATTCTTCACGGCGAATCTCATACAATAAATCAAGAATTTCATCATTAAACACATACCATGGGCGAATTTGCTGGACAACCATGTTATACCGGGTTTTTTCAAGCATTTGTTCAGGATTGGTTTCAATGTTCATAGCTTTCATTTCAAAAAAAAGAATATACTTGCAATTATTTCATATTTCCATTAGCTTCACAGCATCAGCTAGGGGTCCATTTCCTGGGTTTTTGGAATTTTGGTGAGAAAGTCCCTTATTACCTGACGCGGATAATGCCGCCGTAGGGAAGCTGGAGCTTGTCCTCCCGCTCTTTATGGCATTTTAAGGAGCATCTTAATGAGTATTACAGTTTTAAATCAAAAAAATTTTTCCAGTGCTACGGCCACTGTCGACGAAGCTGCCGTAAAACCGTTGCCAAATTCACGCAAAGTC
The DNA here is from genome assembly GCA_964464365.1 of uncultured Nitrosomonas sp. Lineage (GTDB taxonomy): Bacteria > Pseudomonadota > Gammaproteobacteria > Burkholderiales > Nitrosomonadaceae > Nitrosomonas. The sequence goes on from CAYXFV010000035.1 coordinate 29,976, forward strand.
TATGTGCAGGGTTCCCGGCCTGATATTCAGGTGCCCATGCGCGAAATCAAACAGACTGACACCATGACCAGCCGCGGTACGGAAAAAAACCCGCCGATCTGGGTTTATGATACTTCCGGCCCTTACTCCGATCCGACTGTGCGTATCGATATCCGTTCCGGTTTATCGCCATTGCGCGAAAAGTGGGTCGAAGCGCGGGGCGACACCGAATTGATGCAAGGTTTAAGTTCTTCCTATGGTCGTGCGCGGTTGCGGGATCCAAAGCTGGCCGACATGCGGTTTAATTTGCAGCGCCAGCCGCGCTGCGCCATAGCGGGTAAGAATGTAACACAAATGCACTATGCGCGTCAGGGCATTATCACGCCCGAAATGGAATTTATCGCCATTCGTGAGAACCAGCGCTACGAAATGTTCGATTCCGAAAGCTATGATCCTTTGACGCAGCAGCATGCCGGTCAGCATTTTGGCGCGGCGCTGCCGGGAAAAATCACACCGGAATTTGTGCGTGACGAGGTGGCGCGTGGTCGCGCGATTATTCCGGCGAATATCAATCATCCGGAATCGGAGCCGATGATTATCGGGCGCAATTTCCTCGTGAAGATCAACGCCAACATTGGCAATTCGGCATTGGGTTCGAGTATACAGGAAGAAGTCGAAAAAATGACCTGGGCGATCCGCTGGGGTGGTGACACCGTGATGGATTTATCGACCGGAAAAAATATTCACGAAACGCGCGAATGGATTATCCGCAAC
>CAYXFV010000036.1:0-29322 GCA_964464365.1 uncultured Nitrosomonas sp.
TCCAATGAGTATGCCATCCTCACATTATAATCAGAATTATCTGGTTGTGCTATAATATTGCTTTCAGGTCTGTCAGTTGTTCCATGTTTTACTAACCTTTTATTTTGATTTCAGAAATTAATGCGCGCAAAAACACACACCGTGACATGATGTTTCCCGGTATCGCATCATGCGGATTGCTGTCCGACATGCAAAAGTATCGGCATATCAATGCAATTCCGGAATAATTATGGGTCGCGGAATGGCTGCGGATCATCGTTAATCGAATCCACAGCCCGGTAACCCTGCAAGATTAAAACAATTGTTTTGACTTAAATATCCAGTAATCCCGGATAAAGCAGATTGATATCTTTGAAGGCATGTTTCTGGCCTGGAGGTGTATAAATGCTATACGCTGAAAGCTCGGCTGGCGGCAGATATCCCGTGATGACTTCAAGCTCGGTGAGGCGGATTCCCTGTTTCACCAGATAAATGATATAGGTCTGGCGCAATGTACCGACGGTTATTGTGTCAGCGTCAGACAAATCAGCATCGCTGACAGCACAGGCAAACAAGGCGTCCAGATCCTCAACGGATAAGGATTCTCCCGATGGACTGATTAACTGGCAGGCCGGATTGGCGAACAGGGATTGTAATGGCGGGTGAAGGGGTATGGTTCTGGGCGATGTGCCGTGGATGAGCAGTTTTCCGTTCACGGTATCGATATCGTCTTCGCTGATGGCGGTAATTTCTTCCAGAGACAGGCCGCTTAACAGCAATGCGATCAGTAATTTCTCTCTGTTACCGGCGTTACTGAGCAGGGTACGGACGTGTTCAACCGGCAATTCATAACTCAGCGGGCCATCCAGCACAGCATCCTGATGTGGTAAGGTATTTGCAGACGGCAATGCGTTGCGATGCACATTGGGTAAAAAATCTGGCGCATACGGCGGAACATCCGCAAGATTGACGATTGACTCGGATCGCTCTTTGCGGATCAGGAATTCGCTTAGCCAGACACAAAACAAACCGAACAGGACTGAACCTGCAACAGCAATCGCCGCATCGTGCAGATAATTCGGGCCGACAGGTGAGCCGGGAAGAAAAGCGCGCTCGATGACATCGACCTGCGGATATTTTCCGGAATATCGGGCTTCAATCTGGATCAGCCTTTCCTGCGTTTCCCGATAAAGCGATTCCAGTCCTTCCAGGTCGTTCCGCAATGCTTCATGCTCGGCAAACCGTGATGAAAATGCTGATGCTTTTTCTTTGTGCGCGTCGAGTTGTCGGCGTATTTCACGGGCCGCCTGCTGCGCCGCGGCATATTCCTGCCCGGCATCGGATTGCACAACGGCCTGACCTTGCTGCCGCATGCGTTTGATTTCGTCTTCCAGTAATGCCAGTTGCTCCGGAATCACTTTTAACGTCGGCGACAAATTGAGAAATTCCGGCGTATAGCGCAAGTTCAGATCACCCAATTCTTCACGCAATGCCTGCGCCCGGCTTTCCAGCAGGCTGAGCGTCCGCGTATCTTCCTGCGGCACTACCGCCTGTCCGCGCGCTATTGCTTTATTGATCGCATCCAGCCGGGCTTTGGCTTTGACTTCCTCTTCGCTGGCGATATTGAGCGACTCGTTCAACCCTTTCAGGCGCGCCAGGGCGTCGTTTTCTTCCCGCTCGATGGATGAAATATCATTGGTTCTTCTAAACTGATCGAGTTCTGTCCGCTTGGTGCTGATTCTGGCTGACAAGCTCTGGAGTTCAGTGTGCAAAACCTGAGTGGTATCTCCCATCAGGCGGGATACTTCCCTGGCTCTGGCGTTCAGATAAACATCGATCCAGGTATTGATCAATACGGGCAGTATTTCCGGATCCGGACCTTCGGCGACCATTTCCACCAGATTTGTTTCCGCAACAGCCCTGACGTCGAGCATTTGACGGATATCGCCCGGATCCATGTCAATGGAAATGCTGGCAGTGTTTCCCGACTTTAATCGCTGTGAAGTCTCTGCAAGCAACTCCGATCCCAGCAAAATCTGCTTCTGGATAGCGACATGCTGAATATCCGCATCGTTACTCGGCAAATCAATGGCCGTTTTGGCGACGGTCAGCAGCGTGGCGTAACTGAGATACATGGCTGGCCGGGTAAACACATAACTCAGCGTCAGCAAGGCGAAAATCAGGAACGTCGCGCTGAAAACAATCAATCTGCGCGATTGATACCACGGTTTTGGCGCATGCACAGGCGGCAGCCAATGTGTCTGTATCGTCGAAACGATTTTCCGCGAAGATTGATTAGACATGCTCGGCAAAGTTCCAAAAAACAGAGGAATACGTTACTTCTCCAGTACAGGATACACCAAGACGATTCTAAATCAAATGACCTGATCATCCAAATACAAGAGCGTCTTAAAGGGCGCGCTTATGCGCCGACACGAAAAGACCTTAATCAGGATTTTCCCTTGCGCGGCAGCGTTTCTTGCGTCTGCGGCAATACTCTGACGGCATGTTGGTCAAAAAGCAAAATGGGTAAGCTTCATCCTTATTATCTCTGCCAAAACAGAAAATGCGAAAATAAAGGTAAATCCATCCGGCGTGATGTGCTGGAAGGGGAATTTGAAACTCTGTTGAAACAACTCACACCGACACGCAATCTTATTGCTGTTGCCACGGATATGTTCAAGACGCTGTGGAATCATCGTGAGGCCACGCAATTTTTACGCCGAAAGACATTGATTCAGGAAAATGAAAAAATCCAGTGCAAAATTGACCAATTATTGGATCGGATTGTCGATGCTGACTCGCCTTTGGTGGCGAAAGCACTCGAAAAACGGATTGGTGAATTACAGAAATACAAGCTTGTGATAGAGGAAAAACTGGGCCGATGCGAGGAGCCGGTCAGACCCTACGATGAAATGTATCGAACTTCGCTGCAATTCTTCAAAGAGCCCTATAAAATATGAGCTCACGGGCGATTTGAAGACAAGCGTGCAGTGCTGAAACTTATCTTTTCTGATCGCCTGACCTATATCCTGAATCAAGGGTATCGAACCCCGGATTTATCCTTACCTTTCAAATTGCTAGGTAAGAATTTGGGCCAGAATACTAGATTGGCGTCCCCAAGGGGATTCGAACCCCTGTTACCGCCGTGAAAGGGCGATGTCCTAGGCCTCTAGACGATGGGGACGTAGAGGAAAAATAATGCTTAACTTAGCGCTAAATTCTAAGAAACTGGTGGAGATAAGCGGGATCGAACCGCTGACCTCTTGCATGCCATGCAAGCGCTCTCCCAGCTGAGCTATACCCCCTGATCAAAGGAAGAAGGATTATACTGATGCAGTTCTGCAAAGTAAAGCAATTCTATACAGATAAAAAATGATTCATCTGCATATTCATGCGTCTGATTGTTTCCTCGCGGCCCAGAAGTTCAAGTACTGTGTCGATTGACGGGGTATGTGTTTCTCCAGTTACCATGACGCGCAAAGGCATCGCGACAGTGGGAAATTTAACGCCGTGTGTTTTAACCGTATCTTTGATGATTTGCTGGATTGTTTCTCTGTTCCAGTCTTGTGCTTGTGTTAATCGTTCCAGCAGATTGAGCAGAATCGGTTTGTTATCTGCGGTGAAGAATCGCGTTTTCAGTTCATTCGTGGGGTCCAGCGGGCGAAAGAAAAATACGGCGGCATCGGCCAGTTCTTCTATGGTATTGACTCTTTCTTTCAATAAATCCACCACGGCATTCAACTCAGGGCCGTTATCCGTGACACAGCCGTCCTTTTCAAGGAACGGCAGAACAAGTTTGGCCAGACGGGTGTTGTCGGTTTTTTTCAGGTACTGCTGGTTTAGCCAGTGCAGTTTTTCCGGATTGAATTTTGCGGGTGATCGGCTGATGGAAGCTAGGTCAAACCATTCGACCAACTGGTCGCGGCTGAAAACTTCTTCGTCGCCATGCGACCAGCCCAGCCTGGCCAGATAATTGATTAATGCTTCAGGCAGGTAGCCGTCGTCGCGATATTGTGTTACCGAAACGGCGCCATGCCGTTTAGACAGACGCTCGCCATTGGCGCCGAGGATCATCGGTACATGCGCATATTCGGGTAGTGACGCTCCCAGTGCCTGAATGATATTAATCTGTCTGGGTGTGTTATTGACATGATCATCGCCGCGAATGATATGAGTGATATTCATGTCCAGATCATCCAGTACGACGCTAAAGTTATAGGTTGGCACGCCGTCGCTGCGGATTAAAACGAGGTCGTCGAGTTCGCTGTTGGCGACAGTAATTTTGCCTTTGATTAAGTCATGAAATGTCACAGAGCCCGATAGCGGGTTCTTGAAACGGATGACAGGTTTGACATCAGCAGGCGGTATTTTTCGGGAGTCGCGCCAGCGTCCGTCGTAGCGCGGCTTTTGTCCGGCGGCCAGCTGTTTTTCACGCATTTCATCCAGTTCCGCCTTGCTGGCATAGCAGTAGTATGCCAGGTCATTTTTCAGCAATTGCCGGGCAACTTCCTGATAGCGCTGCAAACGTTCCATCTGATAGAATGGTCCTTCATCGTAATCCAAGCCGAGCCAGGCCATGCCGTCATGAATGGCCTGAATGGATTCCGTGGTTGAGCGTTCAAGGTCGGTATCTTCGATGCGCAGTATGAACTTACCGCCATGTTTGCGGGCATAGGCCCAGGAAAATAAGGCAGTGCGGGCACCGCCAATATGCAGATAACCGGTTGGACTGGGTGCGAATCGAGTACGTACAGACATAATTATATTTTCAGTGATTAAGGTTGACGGTACTACTTATATTTATTTTCAGCGCATAGCGCATTTTAAGAGCTAATGTTCAAACTATGGTTAATTTTTCATGGATTTCCTGCCATCACGACCTGCGTGATTCTTTTCTTCAGAAATGTGGAACATGGTTTGCTGTATTTTGGTTCGTATCGATTGCGTGCATTTTATCACCGGCAAGTCATGCACACCTAGAAGAAACCATCGTCAAGATAAAACCTTCCATAGTCGGCATCGGCACCTACCAGAGGATGAAATCGCCAGCGATGACGCTGATGGGTACGGGGTTTGCGGTCGGCGACGGTTTGCATATCGTCACCAACGCGCATGTCATTCCTGAGATGCTGGATCTGGAGCGTATGGAAAAACAGGTTGTGATTACGGGGCGCGATAATGAGCCGGAAATCAGAGATGCCGCCGTGATTTTCAGAGACACAGCGCATGATCTGGCATTGCTGAGAATCAGTGGAACGGCTTTGCCGGCGTTGACACTCGGTGATTCGGATCAGATCAGAGAAGGGCGGCGTGTCGCGTATACCGGTTTTCCTATCGGTATGGTGCTGGGGTTCTATCCTGTCACGCATCAGGCCATTGTATCTTCGATTACGCCCATTATCAGGCCGGTGAATAACGCCGTGCAGCTGAATGCAAAACTGATCCGGCAGCTGAAGTCACCTTTCATGGTTTTTCAGCTGGATGGCGTTGCTTATCCGGGAAACAGCGGCAGTCCGCTGTACGATCCTGATTCAGGGGTTGTTTACGGCATTATCAACATGGTTTACGTCAAGGGGAAAAAAGAAGCCGCATTATCCGCGCCGAGCGGCATCAGTTATGCCATTCCGGGCAAGCATATTATCAAAATGCTGAACAGCGCACGTCAGTAGCGCAACAGCACAGGATCTGTATTGAATCCGTATTGCGAGCCGGGAGCTTGTGCAGGCGAAAGTTTTTCAGTACCGTCGATTCATTATTGACATTCTGAACCGCAGGCAGGGATGTGTACGTTTTGTCTCTGCCGTCAGCATTTATCCAGCCGGATAACCTGAATAACCACCTTAACTTTGTAGCCATACGAACCGTTGTGTCATACAGTTACGAAACGTAGTATCAAAGAAACAAATTAACCGACTGGTTTTATTCATTTCTGTACGGGGTTATGATCATGGAAGTCTCTACGATAGCGGTTTGGGTGGTTTTGAGCATAGTCAGTGTTTACGCTATTCTGATCTATAATAATCTGGTGAAGCTCAAGCATAATGTCTCCAAGGCATGGTCGAATATCGATGTTCTGCTTAAACAGCGTCATGACGAATTACCCAAGCTCGTAGAAACCTGCAAACAATACATGGGTTATGAAAAGACGGCCCTGGAAGCGATTATTAACGCGCGCTCGGCAGTTGCGACTGCGCAACAGGATTCCAACATGAAAGCGCTGGGTACTGCGGAAACGCAGCTGAGATTGGGGCTGGGCAACCTCTTTGCATTGGCGGAATCGTATCCTGAACTCAAGGCCAATGCATCGTTCCAGCATTTGCAGACGCGTATCACCGGACTGGAGCATGATATCGCCGACCGGCGCGAGTTTTATAACGATTCAACGAATATCAACAATATCCGGATAGAACAATTTCCCGACATCATCATCGCCAGGCTGTTCGGGTTTGACGCTTTTGATCTTCTTGAATTTTCCGAAGCAGACAAAGCGGACATCAGCCTGAAAGCTTTGTTCCAATGATTTCACTACAGTGGCATGAACTGCTGAATGGCAACCAGTCGATTTTTCCGGTGCTTGCCGGCCTGGCGGCGCTGGTTTGTTTCTGGTACGTTTTTTATTATCTGAAACGTGCGCGTCTGATTGAAGATACGCCTACATCCAAAATCCGTTCGGCGGCGCAAGGTTATGTTGAAATTGTCGGTGCGGTTTCTCCTGTCAAAAACAGCGAGATTATTGCGCCGCTTTCCGGCAAAGCCTGTGTCTGGTACAGCTACAAAGTGCAGCGCTACCAGAAATCGGGAAAAAGCAGTCAATGGGAAACCATTGAAGAGGGGACAAGCAACCAGTATTTTGTCATCCAGGATGACACAGATGCCTGCGTGATCCATCCCGAAGGTGCCGAAGTGCTGACCACGCATACGCTGACCTGGCATGGCAACACACCCAGGCCGGGACAAGCGGATAATCGGCATGTTCTTTTAAGAGCATTCAACAGCAGGCGTTATCGCTATATAGAGCAATTCATCTATATTCATGATGTTATTTATGCGCTTGGTTTGTTCGGCACCAGCGGCGGCGGGCGGAATATTCCGAATAATCATCAAATGACCGGGCAGGTCATCCGTGAGTGGAAGGAAAACTATAGTGAAATCCTGAATCGCTTTGATCGCGACAGCAATGGCGAGATCGATATGCAGGAATGGGAAGCTGTGCGCGAAGCAGCCAGCCAGGAGGCCGAAAAACGCCGTCAGGAGCTGGCGCATTTGCCGACCGAACATTCGCTGGGCCGGACGTTTGATAAACAGCATCCGTTCATAGTCTCGACATTCAGTCAAAAAACGCTGGCTAAGAAGTTCCGCCGTTATGCGTTTTTCAATCTGGCCGGAATCGTGGTTTCCATCAGCGCCATCGTTTTTTACCTGCAGGATTGGCAGAATTATCTGGCGATGGAGTCGAATTCGGCGTTATCGGATTGGCATCATGAAGTCTTGCAATGAGGTGTTTAAGAAAGCGTAAAATCCGGAGCGGGTAATTTTCAGGCCGGTGCAAATGTATCCGTTTCGGATGATTTGGTTTGATTGAGTGCTTCATTGATTTGATTCGCCCAGGCGGAGGCTTCCAGTTCCATTTGGGTCAGTTCATACATGCTTAAAAACCCCAGTTCATTGAGCATCGATTGTATGCGGTCGAATTCGCCGTGTTCATGTGCTTCAATCAATTCGAGTTGGCGTCCCAGATAACCACGGCGCGATAGTAATGCATCGCACATGTCTTTTTGTATGCTGAGTGTTTTGACAACGTCATTCATGTCCATGCCCAGCAGCGAATCCAGCAGGGATAAAATGCCGACCATGAAAGCGCGGTCCTGATGATTTTTGTCATGCGGGCGGTCTTTGCAGGCGATAAGCTCGAGCAGTTTTCCTCTTACTGTCGCGGTTTGCATTAAAGCGTCAGCGCTGCAGCCTGAATGTTGTCTGGCGGTATACAGTAATATCTGCACCCAACGCTGCAATTGTTTGCGGCCGAGTATTACAATGGCGCGTTTAATCGAGTTAACGGTTGTTGATAGCCCCATAGCTGCGGAATTCACCATGCGCAGCAGGTTGTAACTCAAACCGGGCTGGTATTTCAGTTCGTTTTCTATTTCCGAAACATCCTCGTCTTTGACAATAAGCACCATTAATTTCAACAGGGATAATTTGGCAGGGTCAGCCCGTTTTCCGGTAATGATCTCCGGCTGCGCAAAATAAAAACCTTGCAGCATATGAAATCCCAGATTCAGGCAATAGCGCGCGGTCTGCCGGTTTTCCACTTTCTCGGCCAGTAACAGAACCGGCCAGCGCTGAAGTGTTTTGAGCAGGCTGCGCAAGGTATGCTCATCCATATTCGCCGCTTTGGGATCTACTTTGACAACATTCACCAACGGCATAATGTGTTCCAGTTGGGCGCCCAGCCCGGTTACATTAGAGATGGCCAGTTGATAGCCTTTCTGACGCAAATCCTTGCAGCGCTGGATAATTTCAGCGTTGAATTCGACATCTCTGAGAATCTCAAAGACAACCTGGCTCCTGGGCAGCAAGTAAAGCGCGTCATCCATCAATAACTCGGCATCTACTTTGATAAAGCCGCGCCGGTCACCCATGACCTTATCGATTCCTAATTGACCGTAAGTGTCGATAATGACATGCGCTGAAGCTGCGGAATTGTCGATGACGTCGGCTTTGTTCTGTGCGCTGGAACGGAATAAAAGCTCAAACGCCACCAGGTTTTGTTTACGATCAAGAATGGGCAGTCTGCCAAGAAATGCTTCCTTCATGCTTTCCTCTACATTAAGTTTTTATTTCTATTTCTTTATCGTACTAAACAGGTTTATCTTGAGCGCCGCGCGATGATGCCGAAAGTGCCGGGCCTGTGCGAAAAATGATGTTCCGCAATCCGTATTTTCAAGGATTCGATGGCCTTCCGCTGTACGGCATATTCCTGTCAGGACACTTCACGGTATAATTAAATCTTTAAAAGACAACTACCAGACAACGCCCATCCCATGCAAGAGAAATACCATCCCCAGGAAATTGAAAAAAACGCCCAGCAATATTGGGAGCAAACCGCCGCGTTCAAAGCAGTGGAATCTTCCGACAAGCCTAAATATTACTGTCTGTCCATGTTTCCTTATCCGTCCGGGAAGCTGCATATGGGGCATGTGCGGAACTATACCATCGGGGATGTTTTGTCACGTTACCGGCGCATGCGGGGTTATAACGTACTGCAACCGATGGGTTGGGATGCTTTCGGATTGCCTGCCGAAAATGCGGCGATGCAGAACAATGTTTCGCCGGCGAAATGGACTTACGACAACATCGCCTATATGCGTATGCAGTTGAAAAGCCTGGGGTTAGGCATTGACTGGGATCGCGAGCTGGCCACCTGCGATCCAGCGTATTATCACTGGAATCAATGGCTGTTCCTGCGCATGCTGGAAAAAGGACTGGCGTATCAGAAGACAGGCACCGTCAACTGGGATCCGGTTGACCAGACCGTTCTGGCGAATGAACAGGTGATCGACGGGTGTGGCTGGCGTACCGGCGCACCGGTAGAGAAGCGCGAAATTCCGATGTATTACATGAAAATCACACGATACGCCGATGAATTGCTCGAAGCGCTGGATACCCTGCCCGGCTGGCCGGAACGTGTCAGAACCATGCAGGCGAACTGGATCGGTAAAAGCTATGGTGTAGATATCACGTTTCCTGCCGACACGGCATCCGCTACCCCGCAGGATCTGAAAGTGTTCACCACGCGCGCGGATACCCTGATGGGCGCGACCTATGTCGCTGTCGCAGCCGAACACCCGATTGCATTGCATGCTGCCAGGGATAATCCTGCATTGCACCATTTTATTCAGGAATGCAAGCTGGGCGCGACCAAAGAAGCCGATCTGGCGACGCAGGAAAAGAAAGGCATGGACACCGGCCTGTTTGTCATCCATCCGCTCAATGGCGAGCGCCTGCCGGTATGGATCGCCAACTATGTGCTGATGGGGTATGGCGAGGGCGCTGTGATGGCGGTTCCGGCGCACGATGAGCGTGACTTTGAGTTCGCAAGGCAATACGCGTTGCCGATTAAAGCGGTGATCAAACCTGTGGATGCGGATGTGCAATTGCCACTGACAGAAGCTTATGTCGAGTATGGCGTTACGTTCGATTCCGGTGAGTTTTCCGGTTTGGCGTTTCAGGTGGCTGTGGATGCGATTGCCGCTGCCTTGCAGGCAAAAGGGCTGGGTGACAAGCGTGTGCAGTATCGTCTGCGCGATTGGGGGATTTCCCGCCAGCGCTACTGGGGTTGCCCGATTCCATTGATCCACTGCGAAAACTGCGGCGTTGTGCCGGTGCCTGATGATCAATTGCCGGTCGTGCTGCCGCAGGATCTGGTGCCGGATGGTTCCGGCAATCCGCTGGGCAGAACGCCATCGTTTTATGAATGTACCTGTCCCAAATGCGGACAGCCCGCACGCCGGGAAACCGATACCATGGATACCTTTGTCGATTCCTCCTGGTATTACGCGCGCTATACCTGCCCCGATCAGGATAAGGCCATGACCGATGAACGCGCGAATTACTGGCTGCCGGTCGATCAGTATATCGGCGGTATTGAGCATGCCATACTGCACTTGCTGTATTCGCGTTTCTGGAGCAAGGTCATGCGTGACCTCGGTCTGTTAAAGACGGATGAACCGTTCACCAATCTGCTGACACAGGGTATGGTGCTCAACGAGATTTTTTACCGCAAAGGCGGCAGTGGCCGCATCACGTATTACAGCCCGGCGGAAGTCGATATTCAGTGTGATGAAAATGGCAAACGCTGTAACGTATTGTTGCTCGCGGATCAGCAGCCCGTTGAATCGGGTGGTATCGGTACGATGTCGAAATCAAAAAATAACGGTGTTGATCCGCAAAAACTGGTTGAAGTCTACGGCGCAGATACCGCGCGCTTATTCATGATGTTCGCCAGCCCGCCGACACAAACGCTCGAATGGTCCGATACCGGTGTCGATGGCGCTTACCGTTTTATCAAGCGCTTGTGGAAGCAGGTTTATGCGCATGTCGGGCAGGGCATTGTGACCACTGATTCCGCGTTGCGGCACAACATGTCCGCGGAACTCAGGAGCCTGCGTTTTCAACTGCACCATACCATCGTGAAAGTAACCGACGATCTGGAGCGGCGTCACACGTTTAACACGGCCATTGCCGCCGTTATGGAATTGATGAACAATCTGGCCAAATTGCAGGAAGCCGATTCCGCAACCCGCAACCTGATGCAGGAAGCGATGGAAAATATCGTCCTGCTATTGTCACCGATTGTGCCGCATGTTTGTCACGTTTTATGGCGTGAACTCAAGCCCGGCACCGAATTACTCGAGCAACCCTGGCCGCAGGCCGATGCATCGGCACTGGTGCAGGATGAAGTCAAATTGGTATTGCAGGTCAATGGAAAACTGCGCGGACAGATCCAGGTCGCGAAAGATGCGGATAGAGCAGCCATTGAACAGGCTGCGCTTGACAACGAGCAGGTGAAGAAATTTGTTGACGGGGCGGCCATTAAAAAAATAATTGTTGTGCCGGGTAAACTGGTCAACATTGTGATTTAGCTCGAAGAAGACCGTATCCCGCACACGGCACGGTAACCGGAAATCACTCGATTTCCGGTTTTTGCAGACAGGCGTTTTTCAGAAATAACGATCAGATTTTATCCATCGATTCAACCCATCCAGAAATTCTATTGTTGTAAATGATAATGATTATCATTTACATATTCATGGTTGTGTGCTAATATGCGGCAAATAGTAGTGGTGTGCGAGGGCAATTTGCAAGCGCGCATCAATGGCTATCGAATCGATATGTGAATGCGTGAATGGTCTTGTCGCCCGAATTGTTTTTCTTTCTGGAATAAAGCACACCGGCAGGCCGTCATTATCAGGAGATTTCAACAATGAAATGGGTTAAAAAAATGGTTTTCGATCTGATTTCGCCGGTTGCGTTGAATACGGCAGCGGTAACATCCCCCGCAGCTTTCGCCCGGCCTGAAGTATTGGTGGTCAATATTCTGAGCGGCATTAAACGGTTTATTCTCGATACGGTTGATATGTCATGGGCTACGGCGCCTGCGGAGTCCGCTGTGGTTAAACCATTACGCCCCCTGCCGCTGGTCAAGGCATCGACTGCGATAGCCGAAACAAAGCCGGATTGTCTGAAGGGAAAATGCGTGTTATGCGTTGGCGGTCAGTTACAGATGTATCCGGCTTATCGTCAGATCGTTGAAGATGCGGGCGGGCAATTTCTGAGTTTTCATGGTGTCGCCGATGTCGCGATGACGCGTTTGCATACACTACTCAACAATGCCGATCTGATCATTTGCCCGATAGATTGTGTCAGGCATGATGCGTTTTTCATGACGAAAGACTACTGCGAACGCTCCGGCAAGCCCTACGTCATGCTGGATAAATCAAGAATCACAACGTTCTATAACGGTATTCGAATGCTCAAAAAATATGTTGCAGAACGCGCGGCGTTTCCAATCCGTAGCGTATAGCCAACATGTGTGTCGGGGGGGCAGTCCATGTAGGCTCGATTAGTTTTACGTAATCGAGCTTTTGTTTTCATTGCATCGAAATCAATCTTGCATCGTGGTGTGGTTTGCTTGCTTGTTCCGATATATCCGATGCGTGCATCGACAATATGCCTGATTACGCGATGTTAATCGCGCCTACCGCTTTGAACGCACATTATCTTTCGAACTCGATAGGTTGGCAGCGGATGAAAGGAACCCCAACGATGCGAGCGGAATATTATATCCATGATGGAGTGGTTATTTCACCATTAGGATCAAAGGGTTGAATGTTATTTTCTTCTTCTTTAATATGCCTTTTATTAGGGCGCACGTGAAATCCTATGAAGTAGAAAAAATTCGTCAGGCTCATTAATCCGTCTTGTTTGATTGGCCTGATAAAACATTTCTTTAAGAAAGAGGATATAACATGATTAAGAATATCAAATGGCTCTTGTTTACCTGTCTGGCGTTCAGTCCTGTAACTGTATTGGGTGTTGATTTAGAAGCGATTGATGGAATATGGCAGGATAAGGAACGGGAGAGCAGCTACTATACTATTTTCCAACATGAAAATACAATCGTGATGACCAGTTTAGAAGCAGTCGAAGTTGACGGTAACACGCTTGCAGCAACTTATGTCGGATCAAAGGATGATCTTTTATTAACACCAATAGCGCCGCGTCAGAATGATCCCTTAAGCCCAGATAGCCCTTTGAATCAGTTGCCTGTAATATTAATTCTTATTTCTGATCATGAGATGGAACTGGTTCTTCAATGCGATGTTTGTGGGGTGGTTCCTAAAAATTTAATAAAGATTTTTAAATAGACCTATTGTAATTGTGGGGGATTCGGATCATTTGTCGTAGTCGCGAACTGTTCAGGTCTCCCCGGTTTTTATCCATTTTTTGTTTTCATCGCAGTGTGGTTTGCTTGTTTCGACACATGCCCGATTACGCGATGCTGATCGCGCCTGCCGCTTTGAGCGCACATTATCTTTCGCGGTGTCAGTCCGCGCAGGTATTCCGCATTAAAAAATTTCGACGCGCGCTATACCATCGTTGTGGATGACCCCGCGAAACATGCCGCTGGTGTTGAAACGCAGGGCGTATTCGCCTTTCGCGTTCAGTACGATAAGGCCGCCTTCGCCCCCGATGGCGGCGATTTCCGATAAGGCATGATCTGCCGCATCGGCAACCGGCCTGCCGAGCCAGCGTACCTGTGATGCCGTATTAAATGCTGCGGCGGTGCGGATAAACATTTCCCCGGTGCCGGTTGCGGATACTGCAACAGAGCGGTTATCGGCGTAGGTTCCGGCGCCGATAACCGGTGTATCGCCGACCCGGCCAAAACGTTTATTGGTCAGGCCGCCTGTTGATGTTCCGGCCGCCAGATGACCTGCGTAATCCAATGCAATGGCGCCGACGGTGCCATGTTTTTCATCGTTTTCAGTTGTCGTGTCGTTCGCAGTATCGTCATCAATATCATGATCCAGTGCGATTTGTTCTGCGGCAATGGCTTTCTGCAATTGATTCCACCGATGCTGTTCGTAAAAATACGATGGATCGACAATGTGCTGACCTTGTTCAGCCGCGAAGGCTTCCGCGCCCTGGCCGATCAGCATGACATGATGGCTTTTTGTCATGACGGCATGCGCCGCGCGGATCGGGTTACGCAGGGTCGTGACGCCTGCCACAGCGCCTGCGCGCAGCGAAGTACCGTCCATGATCGCCGCATCCAGTTCGTTACGTCCTTCATGGCTGAAAACCGCGCCTTTGCCCGCGTTGAACAAGGGCGAATCTTCCATCACCACGATTGCCGCAATGACGGCATCAACACTGCTGCCACCTTCCGCAAGCACGGCATAGCCCGCCTGTAGTGATTGCGCCAGCACCTGTGTGAACGCTTGTTCGCGCGCCGGTTTCAGTTTGTCGCGGCGGATATTTCCGGCGCCGCCATGAATCACCAGTCGGATTGGTGAGGTCAATGGAGTGGTCGCTACGGGTTTAACCCTGTCTGGCATCGTGCGATTTCCTGCTGGCAGCGCGTGGCATCCCAGTGCAATACGCCGGAAATATGATCGGCGATCCGGCAAAGATCGTGTTCTGTTAATTTCGCCAGAATCAGCAGCGGAATGCGGCGGCGCAATAGATCATCCAGATGGATTGTCATTTCATGGGTGGCGCAGTGCAGTAGATCGGCAGTGATAAACGGCAGCGCAGGGATGATGCGCTCAGCCAGTGCCGGTTGACGGGTGATTTCCTGCAGGATGGTCGGGATGTTTCTGCCATGACGCCGGATGAGCCAGCAGGCGCTTTCGGCGTCAACGCCGGATTGTATGAGTTGTTTCTGCATGGCCTGTGACCATTCAGAAAATTTTCCGTGTGATTCATCAGGATACCACGGGAAAAAACGATCCTGTGTCGCGCAGGAAGCCTTAACGCCAAGCATCGCGCAGACGTGATCAACAATATGCGCGGTATCCTGGCGTGCCGCTGTCAGTTTGCCGCCGATCGAGTAGTGCGCGCCATTGGCTGCCGTTTTTAATATCCAGTCCCGGCTCAGCGATGACGGTGCGGCGGCGGACTCAGATTCGGCTGCGGACATTGTCTGTAGCACCCGGACACCGGCAAATGCGCCGATAATGTCGGCTTCCGACCAGGGTATCTGTAGATACGCATTTGCTGCATCGAGCAGATAGGCAACCTCCGAGCGGTCGATTTCAATGTCGTCCAGCGTCCCTTGATAAGACGTGTCAGTCGTGCCGAGCAGCGTCAATCCGTACCACGGAATCACAAAGAACACGCGCCCGTCCGCTGGTGCGGTGAGCAGCAGCGCTTCATCCTTCAACAGCGGTGGCATGATTAAATGAATGCCCCGGGTCAACCGGCAGTCCTGCTGTACCAGCGGGTCTGCCGACTGCCAGCGTCCGGTGGCAAAGACTATCTGCCGCGCCCGGATTTCGCAGGGCTGGTTCGTTAACCGATCAACTAAGTGCGCGCCGGAAACGCGTCCGCCTTCTTCAATCAAATCGGTCAGTTCGCAATAGTTGACGCAAACCGCACCGGCCTTGATCGCGCCATCGACCAGTTCCAGTACCAGCCGCGCGTCGTCCGTCTGCGCATCGGCGTAGGTAAACCCGCAGTTCAGGTTTTCAGCGTTGAGCAGGGGGAAACGCTGTATAAAACGGTCGTGTGAAAAAAAACGATGCCATTTGACGGCGGTTGTCTGATTGATCGACAGAAGATCATAGAGTGTCAGACCCAGCTTCAGGCGTAACCGGCCGATGCGGCTGTGCGCATACACCGGCACGCCAAAACGCAAGGGCCATACCCGGTGCGGCGCGACCTTCATCAGCATTTCACGTTCCGCCAGTGCCTTGCGCACAAGTTTGAATTCAAATTGCTCCAGATAGCGTAGGCCGCCATGCACCAGCTTGCTGGATGCGGATGAAGTCGCGTTGCCCCAGTCTCCCCGGTCAATCAGCGCGACCTTGAGGCCGCGCAATGCGGCATCGTAGGCTGTCCAGGCGCCGTAAACGCCGCCACCGCAGACGAGCAGATCGAATGATCGATTATCGAGTGCGGAAGGGTCGCGGTTCATCTGTTGTTTATGCGGTATTCAGCACGGCGGCTGCATCGTGCTGCGTAATTGGAGCGCTTTGTCTGGCACATCGCTGATGAGTATGTCGACACCGAGTTGCAGGGCTTTTCGGATATCTGTTTCGGTGTTACAGGTATACACTGCAATAGATTTGTTCTGCGTTCGCAGCATGTCAATCCGTGCCTGGTCCAGCAGCGCGATCGGCAGACAGAAGCCGGATAAAAAAGGATGATCGGTCAGTGCCTGCTGCACGTCCCGGGCGGAATGGCTATCATCCAGATTGTAGACCAGTTGTACGCGGGAATTCAGTTGATGGGCATAAACAAGGCTTTGCAGATTAAACGAGGACACCATGATACGTTCATCCGGAGGGGCGATCAGATCAAACGTCAGTTGCATTTTCTGTTCATGCCGTGATACCGGTTCCCAGTCGTGATTCTTGATTTCGATCAGTAAACGGCAGCGCTGCCGGTAATCGTTGAGAAACGCCTGTAATGTCATCAGGCTTGCGCCGTCGGTTTGCGGAAAACGCATGGTTTTCAGTTGCGCATAATCAAAATCGTCGATATGTTTATCCGGTAAACCGATTTTGCCGAGAAAACGGTCATGCCACAGTACCGCAACGCCGTCGCGGCTGAGCTGCACATCGGTTTCTATGCCGTCGATGGCGTAATTGAACGCCCGGTCAAAAGCCTGCCGGGTATTTTCCATGGCTTCTGTATTTGCACCACGGTGCGCGAAAATCAGACTCGTGCCGAATATCGGCTTAAACTTGTCCGCAGGGCTGGCAGAAGACATGGGGTATCACTCCGGTATGATGCGTTATTGATCGGCGGCAGCGCGCAGCAATGCAACGATGGCTTCATCTTTGGCAATTTCCAGCGCTGTTTTTCCGCTTTGGCTTTTGACGGAAAGGTCCGCATGATGTTCGAGCAGCACTTTTACCGCCTCCACATGGTCGTGCAGTGCAGCCCACATCAGTGGCGTAACGCCGTCGTCATTTTGCATATTAATTTGCGCGCCTTTTTCCAGCAGCACCTGAAGGACTGAAGCGTGTCCGTTTTGTGCTGCAAGAATCAATGGCGTAAAGCCGGTTCTGGCTTTGTGATCAATTTTTGCGCCGTGTTCGAGTAATACGCGGACGATTTCGCTTTGTCCCATCAGCGCGGCCAGTGTCAATGCCGTTGCCTCATTTCTGTCCGCCTGCTCCAGATCGATGCCTTTTTTCAGCAAGGCTTGCACGATCTCCATATAACCGTTCTGTGCGGCGACATGCAGGGGCGTGGTGTTATTCATGGCGATCAGCTTGACGGACGCATTCCTGTCCAGCAGGGTATTCACGATGGCCGTATGGCCATTACGCACCGCCATATACAGCGCTGTGGTGCCGTCAACCGCCTGCGTATCGATTTTGGCATTTTTAGCCAGCAGCATGTTGACGATATTTTCGTTACCGGACAATGCGGCGAGCATCAATGCGGTGAGTTTTTCCTCTGTCTGCAAACCGATATTGGCATTTTTTTCCAGCAAGGCGGTTGCGATAGCATCATGGCCGATCTGCGCTGCGAGTATCAGCGCGGTGATGCCATCGGTCGTCTGCAAGTCGGTTTTTGCGCCTTTCGCCAGCAGCGCCCGGACGACAGATTCGTGGCCGTTTTTACTGGCGACAATCAATGCCGTCGCGCCACCGGCATTTTGTATGTCGAGCTGTGCATTTTTTTCCAGCAACAGGTCGACAATATCCATGTGGCCATGTTGCGCGGCGATAATCAGTGGCGTAAACCCTTTATCATTCTGCAGATTGGGATCAATGCCCTTGTCGAGCAATTCTTTTACCGTCTGTGCTTTTCCATTAAAAGCGGATTTGAGCAGTTCAAGCTGATCATCTGTACCGCCGATTGCGGTAACACCTGGCGTATTTGCATTTTGTTCATAGGCGAAGCTGGCTGTGGTTTGAAAACATAACGCAGCGACGATACTGATATTTAAAATGACGTGTATTTTTAAATGATGTTTTAATTTTTCGATATAATTCATTGAGTACACCTGTTTCTGGCACCTTTTGTTGTTCATTGGTCTTGGTAATACATGCGTGTTCCGCTTTGAGCGGCATATTTTAACCTAGAAATCCGGTAGGAATTTCCCAGTTTGTTGAAATGTCAGCATAACACACTATTTCTGCACTACTTTATAAGTGAATGAAGGATTCCATTATCCCCGACTGGCCAGCGCCTGTTCATGTCAGGACGCTATTCACCACGCGCAATGGCGGCGTGAGTGACAACACTTGCGGTGCCTATGCCTCATTGAATCTCGGCATGCATGTCCATGATCATCCGGATCATGTAGCGGAAAACCGGAGGTTGTTGCGTGAGCATCTGCCGGGTGAACCCCAATGGCTTGAGCAGGTTCACGGCAGTGATTACATCTGGGTTGAAGAGCCTGCCGGGCCGGTACGGGCGGATGCCGCGCTAAGCTGCACCCCTGGTGTTGTCTGCGCGGTGATGGTCGCGGATTGTCTGCCGGTGTATTTATGTGACGATGCGGGGGCGGTTGTCGGTATTGTGCATGCCGGGTGGCGCGGGCTTGCGGCTGGCATTATCGAGAAATCCGTCGCTGCGATGCCCTGCGAACCCAGTCGGGTCATGGCGTGGCTGGGGCCTGCCATCGGTCCGGCGCATTTTGAAGTCGGCGATGAAGTCAGAACAATTTTCGTTGACCATGATCCGTGTGCTGCACGCGCCTTCACATCTGCGGAAAACACCATAGCGCAACCGTTGCAGAAATGGTACGCCGATATTTTTCAGCTTGCCCGGCTGCGCCTGGCGAACGCCGGGGTCAATCGGATTTACGGTGGCGGTATGTGTACTTACAGCGATCCGGCGCGTTTTTTTTCCTACCGTCGTGACGGTTCAACCGGTCGTATGGCCGCACTGATCTGGCTAGAAAAAACCTTGTAAGCCTTGGTTTTTTCTAGGTCAGAAATGCGCAACAGCGTATAATCGCGCCTTTCCGTCTGAATAGTTTATGTCAACACTTTACTGGATCATTCTTGCCAGCCTTGTCGGTGGTGTGCTGAGTTTGTTGTTTGCGGCCCTGCTGACGCTCAATACGCGTACAGCGTGGGTTTCAAAACTGGTTTCCTTCGCTATTGGCGCACTGTTGGGTGCTGCATTCCTGAATACACTGCCGGAAGCTTTTGAGCTTTCTGATGATCCGGGGCAGGTTACTTTTCTGGTGCTCATCGGCATTTTATTGTTTTTCATTCTGGAAAAACTCGTGTTATGGCGGCACTGCCATCTGGAGGATTGCGAAGCGCACGATCCATCGGCAACCGTGGCGACTGTGCTCCATCAAGGTCATGGTCACGGTCACGATTATGGACGCAGCGGCATGATGATTATGGTGGGCGATACATTCCATAATTTTGTCGATGGCATTCTCATCGCTGCCGCTTTCATGGTCGATGTGCAGCTCGGCATCATCACATCCATCGCGATCATCGCGCATGAAATACCGCAGGAAGCGGGCGATTTCATCATCCTGCTCAATTCCGGCTATACCCGTGGCAAGGCATTTCTGATGAATCTGCTGTCCAGTCTCGCAACCCTGGTCGGCGGTGTGCTGGCTTATTTGATGCTCGATACGATGGATTTTCTCATTCTGCCGTTATTAAGCCTGGCTTCGGCGAGCATGATCTATGTTGCTTTGTCTGATCTGATCCCCGGTTTGCACAAGCGCCCTGAAATCGGTGCGACTATTCAGCAGGTCAGTTTGATTCTGCTCGGTATTGGACTGATCTGGTTTGTGGGTTTATTTGCAACCGGGCATTGATGCTTTGAATTGCGGCGGAGTATTGTGAAAGCGATGCGTATGCCGGGATTAACCCGTTAAACAACTAAATAGCTACAACAACTAACGGGCTGTGCGGGCCAGCAGGATGTAGAGCGACAGTAATCCCAGCCCCGCAAACGCCAGCACTGACCAGTCCGGTATGGCCAGCGATAAAAACGCCCAGTCCACATCGGTGCAGTCGCCATTGGCTTCAAACATTCCCGGCCACCAGTGTGCAAACGGCAATGCATTGAGTAAGGCTTCTTCCGGACTGATGCCGCATTCAAACGATTCAGGATAACGTATCAGCCAGGATTGCCGGAATGCGACGACACTACCCGCCAATGCAAAAATCGTCAGCAAAAAGCCATACACCCTGCGTCCGGTTATCCGGGGGTTATGCAGAAACGCAAAAAGGGCGGTCAGTCCAACCATCCAGTAGGCAAGACGCTGTGCGACACAGAGTGGGCAGGGCAGCAGGTTCTCGACGTGTTGCAGGTATTGTGCGTAGCCGAGCAGTGCAGCGCAGCTCAGGAATATCAATAGAAAAATCAGCCGCATGTTTTTTGAAAATAACACGAATGGGGCGATTCTACACCAATCCGTGTTTCCGAATGATACGGTTTTATCGGGATCGATTTGTTCGTACAGGTGTCAGGTTGTTTTGTGACGTAAGGAAAATGCGGCTGTTTCTTGCGGCATCGAAAAAACATCGCCGGGAAACATTTTCCGATTTAAAATGGCGCCATGTATCTGTATCGTTTCCCGCCTGCGCTTGGGAAACGTTAGAAGATGTTAAGCAATAGGACAAAAAAATTGAACAGGTTCGGAATGTGCGGTTCATTTTTTAGATTGTCGCGCTTTAGACTGTCGTGCGGATTCCTGATATTCCATATTCCTTTTGTTTCTGTAACCGGATATTCATGTATGGCTTATACGCGTGGCACGACCTGTTTTTTTGAACCGCATTGCAACAGAGGAATAGAATAATATGAAGAAAACACGACACTCCGGCTTTATGCGTTTTGTGGCTGTGATATGCGGCTTTCTGCTGAATTCGGGCGCGGCTTATGCCAATAATGAATGTGATGAACAGACGGCGTTCGCGACATTTCTGCAGGCAAGCGGCCTGCTCTGCCTGCAGAACATCGCCATTAAAGAATTACCCGGCGATGAGTTCTATCACGCATCGCTGCAATGGTCAGGGCCTGATAAACCGAATGAATTCAGATTGTTAAACGTTGATTGGGATCTTGCTGGGGGTAAGGGCAATCCGGTTTTTTCGACAGAAAAGGGTACATTAACGCTGCCCACAGTCGATATTCCCCAGATTTTTGGCACCGAACGCTATGTTGCTCATCTCGCATTGGCGAATCAGCATGACCTTTCCGTATTCAAACTGACTTCCATCGCGGTTTATATCAATCCCGACTATGCACCGAGAGTAACCTGGAAACCTTACGGCATGCTTGCACCCGATGAGCGGCGCGCGGTTGATGTGCTGGGCCGTTCGATTCCTTTTGCCAGACTGGCTGACGCGGTATACGATTTTGGCAACACGACTGTGGATCAGTGGGTGTTAATCGAAACAAAAGACAAGAATTCGGGAATGCAGGCCGCAGTCTATTCCAACGAGGAAACCGGGGAACTGACGCTGGCATTTCGTGGGACGGAAACCTGCAAGATACCTTGTTCCCTCCGTAGAACCGCTGAATTTTTGCGTGATGCTGCTGCGGATGGCATGCTTACGCTTGGGCTGGTGCATGACCAGTTTAAAGATGCCGTGAAGTATGCGCGGGATGTTATCGACCTTGCGCAAGGGCGGAAAATTGTCGTGACGGGGCATTCACTCGGCGGCGGACTGGCGCAGGCTGTTGGTGCAGCGTTCGGATTGGAAGTTTATGCGTTCAATGCTGCTCCTGTTCCAAAAGATTTTTTTAAGAAATACCCACCCGCTTTGCCAGCGGAAATACTGAACGAAATGATGCACGTCATCGCTGATATTCATGATCCGGTCTCCAATACCGACGAAACCGGGAAGTTTTATGTCAATTCCGGCCATGCTTCGGTATTGTTGCAATTTGACTTTGATTTGAAAGAAGTATTGCCGAATGACCGCAGAAAACTCAATGATTTGAGGTTCGACCGGCACGGTATGACGCAACTGCTTGAGAATGCTGAATCGCTGATATCGATTTACCAGGATGGCTGGTAATCGCCGATATTTTAGCCACGTATTACAGAACAAGCCTGACAGGCAACTGGGAAAACCCGGGAATTTTTGATGTCTTCAATCACACGAATGATGATTTTTTGGGTGCTGTCGGCCGGCTGGCTCGTTCTGGCCTACCATGCCGGTGGCATGATACCCGATCAGCAGTTATGGTTCGCTTTGCTGGTGACATTTCTGTTTGCCATGCCATTGTATCTGGCGGCTGCCTATGCGGTGACCATCCAGCGCATTCACCGTGCCAATCAGTTTCGTAGTCTGGGTATTCTGTACTGGTTTTTAAACAAGAGAATCCTGCCCTATATCGGCTGGGCGCTGTGGTCTGTTGCGTTTGCATTTCTGCTGCTGTTTTATCTGGGGGTCACGCAAAAACTCGAATGGATTGTTTTTCTGTTGACTGTGCCGGTGTTTACCTGTTTTTACGTGGTCATCAAGCCGATAGCCGCGCGTGAATTCAAGCCCTATATCGCATTGCATAAATCACTGGTATGGACGCGCTGGGCGACGGCGCTGTCGATGGCGGCGTTTTATGTGCTCTATGTCAAACTGGCGAGTAACTACCAGCCTTATGAAACATTGGCCGAAGCCATACAGGCGCGCAGCACCGGGATTGACGGCGCAAGCCGCAGTATTCTGATACTGGAAACCATGCGTTTACTGGGTTTTATCGAAGGACTGAAAGCTTATGCGTTGGGGAGTCTGCATTCAGTCAGCGCTGTGCTCTTTCTGATTGGCATCTTTCTGGGCAGCGCGGTGCTTTTTTATAATATCGTGCTTTCCATTTCAAGCTTCATGGTGCCTTTGTCGGAGTACCGCAGGATATTCGCCCCGCTGCAAGATGTCGATCAGCCGGCGCACATCTCTGCGAAAACCATTGCGTTTGCATCCGCGTTATTGACCTTTTTCGCGCTGTTCATCTATGTGCCTTCG
This sequence comes from uncultured Nitrosomonas sp., assembly GCA_964464365.1. Classification (GTDB taxonomy): domain Bacteria; phylum Pseudomonadota; class Gammaproteobacteria; order Burkholderiales; family Nitrosomonadaceae; genus Nitrosomonas. The sequence continues at coordinate 23,181 of CAYXFV010000036.1, forward strand.
ACGCTTTATATGGATGCCTGGCTGCGCGCACAACCGCAGGTTGTTGAGCAGATCAAGGGAACGCAGGCGGCTGTTGCGACAAAAATAGAAATTTTCGAGAAAATTGGTGATGGTTACTATAAGCCGGGCACGATCGAACAAGCCCGGCAGGCGTACTTTGAGGTGATTCACGAATTGGAGGCTTCGGTTGAAGAACTCCGCAAGACCACCGATCAGGGCTTTATGCTGATGGCGCATAATGTCGACGATTATCTCGACTGGTATTACAGTCTGCCTGGCGAATACGAGCGCATTGTGGCGCTGGCTACCGGGAAACTGGAAAGCTGGATGATCGAGAAACTGGAGTCTTACCTCACGCAGGGTAATGCTTTCGGGCCGGTGCAGCAGTCCATTGAAGAGACGCTGCGTAAAAACGAGCAGTTACGCGCCGGGTATCTGGAAAAAATAAACCGGATACTGGCTGAAAATCACATCGAACCCACAACATCGCAACCCCAGGTGATTCAATATTCACCGCTCGACGCGATCAAGGAACCGCCCAGCAACAGTGTTATCGTTAATCTGGAGAACCGTTTGCTGATTTCCGGCGGCATCGGCGCAGCAGGCGCGATTACCGGCGCGATTGCGGGTAAGATCACCGGTAAGGTCATCGCAAAAGGTGCGATCAGCCTCGGTGCCAAGGCGCTCGTCAAAGTAGCGGCGGGTAAGGCTGTCAGCGTTGTCGGCGGCGCTGCGGCGGGCGCCGCCAGCGGGGCGGCCATTGGTTCCATCTTTCCCGGTATCGGAACCGCCATTGGTGCAGCCCTCGGCGGCATTATCGGCGGTTTAACCGTGGGGCTTGGCGTCGAGCATTTACTCTTGAAGCTCGAAGAACACTATTCCCGGGATGATTTCAAACAACAGATTCTTGAAGCCATCGCGGAAGCGCGGCTGGAATTCGAAGAATCGCTGGAATTAAACAAGTAGATCACGGTTCCCGTCAGAAGGTTTTTTCAGGGATCTTATGGCGATAACTTGCCGGTGCGTTGATTAAACCCATCGAATAATCCTTTCAGCATCATACGCAAGTTGGCCAGGCGGTTAGGAGAAAACAGCGTGAAGAACAGGAAGAGCTGGACAGAACGCAGCATATCGGCACGTTTCCAGACGGCAGGCATATAAGGCCGCTGCCACAGTAATACGCTGTTCCTGAACATATAATAGTAACGAAACGGTCGATGAACCGGGATACTCCGCCAGCGCCCCCACCAGATGCGAATCTGCTTGTCGCCCAGAGAATGTTGCATTACTGCATCACAAACCCCGTACATGGCAAAACCTTTTGCCTGCACGCGGCAGCACCATTCCGTGTCAATATGGTCAATGAATAAGCCACTATCCATATCACCGACTTGTTCTAATACCGGTAAAGAGATCAGCGATCCGGAAGAAATGAGAAAGTCGGTACGCACATAATTTAAGGGCTGACCGTTGCAGTCGATTCGCGTCAATCCCCACGGCGTGATGCGCACGAATTGTGATAACCGGGATGATGCAGGGTTGCGGTAGCGCGGTGCGACTGCACCGATGGAAATGCCCTGTCCTGCAAGACCCTGATAGGCGCGATACAGTTTGCTGACCATATCCGGCTCGGGAATGCTGTCTTGGTCCAGCAGTAGTACGAAACCGGCGCTTAAATTGCGGACAACCGCTATTCCCGTGTTATAGGCTGCACCTAAACCGGTATTGTGAGTCAGTTTGATCAGGTTGAGCCTGTTCAAGTCTTTTTCGTCAAAACGGCTGATGATTGTGCTGACATCGCATGCCGAATCATTATCCACAATGACGACAGTGCCAACTTGGGAAAGCAGCGCAGTAAGGTTGGTGATCAGTGCGGATGCATCGGGATTATAAGTGACGACGACCGGTATAATATCCGTATACAGTTTTTTCAATCGATTGCCTTGTAGACTGCGGGGTGATCTGAAACGCCGCTCCTCGCCATTAATGCGCTATTTAAACAGCGAAAGGAATAACATTCTGAAACGTCTTGCGAAGTGCTTAATGGTATAAGAAATTCCCGTTACCCCATGATTATTATTATTTGCGGGTATATTGTACGTAAATTTTTTCTCCAGTTCGCTCGCCTTGCCGCCGATAAAGGAGCAGCTTCCGGCAACGGCGACATCCGGGTATTTGTTTGCCAGGTGGCGGAGTCCTGCGTAATATCTTTCGGTTAATTTACCGTGCGAGTAATGCTGGAACTGGAGCGGAAAGACTTTGACATCGATGCCATGCCATTCGCGCGCGTTAATGCAGAAATCTTCGGCATAGAGATCAAACGTGAGTGTCTCATCAAAACGCAGACGTGGATGTTTCGCGAGCAGTGTGGTGTGAATCAGGATACTCTGGCAATCGAGGGTTTGTACCGTAGCGGTATGCGGTACTTCTTTACCCACTTCCACGGCGCGCGTTCCATCTTTGTTGCTGCAGATATGTTTACCGTATGCAACAGGCACATTATTCTCAAAATCAATCCCGAAGGTGCCATAAACGAAGTTCCGATCCAACCCATCAACAACTTCCATGCCGCATTTAATTTCGAAATCTTCGTGAACAAAAAACAGCCAGCAGTCTTTATCGAGATGATTGTCGATGACTTTGTTGTAAACGACCGGCAGGCCGCGATTGAACCGCCTGTTATCAATGCCGACTAATTCATGACAATTTACATTGGGCTGAGATGTAAAAAAACGGTTGTACATGTCAGGGTTAATAAAAACTGTCACTAATTTTACATTGTGCATACCGATACCTATTAAAAACCGCTGGAGCGGGTTTTGTTGTTCATGACGTGTCTATCGGTTAAACCGGTAGACTTCGCGATTCTGTTGCAAAACGGTTAAGTGGGATATTTCAATTGAGCGATGGTGTTATTGGGCGATAACGTGTGATGCAGTGTGTCTAAGTGCATGGTTGTAATATTGTAGAATAGTATGAGTCTAAACGACAGACCGATTTATTGACGTTTCAAATACTTCAGGAATTTGTCAGTACATGTTGTGTATAGCTGTTGCCAATCATCGGTGCGTGTCTGAGTTGCTGGAACTGCCCGGCATCTTCTTCGGATGCATGCGCTTGTAATGATATAAATAATGTCTTGAAATCGTCCGGCTGGATAAAGTCCAGATTACTGATATTCCGTTTTTTTATCAAGTACACGAAATCGAGTATGCCTTGCTGAATTTCTGCTGACACAAGCTGTCTTTGCTTTTCATGTTCGCTGATTGTTCCAGTGACGGGGATAAAATCGCCGTTCATCCGTTCAATACGAATAATGCCGTCTTGCGGAGAAGAAGTAATCAGCTCAATCAAATTCAGGTATTCGGCGAACTCGAACTGTGTCTGGCCGCCATCAAACAGAAAGCCGGTTTTGTTCTGACGGTTAACCGCGTGATCATTAACGCCCAGGTAGATGCCATGCAGGCGGTTATTCCTGCCGCCCAGCTCAAGTAACCTGGCCAGCGCATTCTGTATCGTTCCGTTCCAGCCGACGTCAATGATAACAATATCATCTTGATCGAAAAAGCCCATCGCCGTAAGATAATCGAGCATGACGCTGCGTTCCGCCAGTACTTTTTCCATGATCGATTGCTTATTGCGCAAAATACAGTCGCGTATCTCCCGATCAGTCCATGCCGATGGATCAACGGTTAAATTGGTGAGATCGGTGCTCAGTTGATGCAGATCGGGATAACAGAATCTTTCCAGGACATCCTGCGCTCCGGTAATCCCGATCGGGATGGTGAAGAGCTTGAGCATGTCTGCGTCATCAGCCTGCGTCAAACTCCTGATTGCAGGAAAGCCCATGCAACGGCGTGAAGCCATGAGATAGACAGCTTCGGGATCATCGTAAAGCAGTCGATATATCTGGTTCATGATATCGCCATCGCGTGCAAGAAAAAAGATTTTCTCGCACGATAATTTTTTCTGTGCAAGCTGCGCATTGATAAAACCGCAAAAGGCGGATATCAGCGCGCCGCCATAAAAAAAGCCGAATTGTCTCCAATAGCCGGGTGGTTGGCCGGAAAAGCCGGATTTCCAGTATCGGAATGCGGAAATCAAAAAAGACAAACCAAGGCTGTGTTTCGAATTGAGAAATTCGATTTTGGAATAGAGCAATGAATCCTGCTGCGCGTATGCGTTGCTCTCCATCACATGGAATGCATCAAATCCATGCGCCTGCGGTTGTAGAAAATCGGCGATGCGATTATCGCCAATATGAATTGCCGAACCCGTACTTTCAGGAATATTCTTTTGCAACCATTTAAATCGGCTGCCGTCCCCCTTCAAAAGGTCGTCTTCCGAGGAAACATACACATCTTCATAAGTACGGAATCCGTTTTCTTGCAGAATTCTGGAAATAGTTCCCTTGTCCAGATACATATCTGAAACGAAATATATTTTTTTTCCTGTATTCAGGAGCTTTGAATAAAAATGATAGATTTCCGGGTTGGCCGTGCAGAATGTAAGCTCTGCTGCAATTTCCGCGTCGATTGAATCATTGGCCAGGTTGTTGTAAATCTCAAAAATACTGATTTCCTTGCGATTGCCATACTGTTCCCGGGTTTTGGCTTCCTGTTGGATACGTCTGTTGTGAAAACCGGGGTCTTTTTTTCTGAGCGCAATGTATTCAAACAAATCGGTTGGTTTTTGAAAAAGACGGATGATCGCTGTATCAAATACATCGAAGAAAAAAAAGTCGTATTTCTCGATATCAATGGCGGAAAGTGGCAGATAATCGTGACGCGCTAATTTTATGGATGACCGGGTGTTTAAGCCGGTAGTCATTTCCTTGTGATGCTGATGGCGTGCGCTCAAGCGCCGTTTGATACCGTTTACACCTTCGTTGCGCAGGATATCGATAGTGCGCTTAAAGAGTTTGTAACCCGACTCGCGACGGTAGTATTGCAGCGCTGAATGGAAAGCTGGTGTCATGTGTCCCAGGCTTCTCCGCATGGCCAGACTGAAATAACGGACGGGTGCCGTCAGTTTCCAGCTTCTCGAATTGAATATTTCGGCAATGGTGGCGTTCAGTTGAGCGGTCTGCTCATGCAATTGGACAATCTGTTTATTTAACTGAACAATCTGTTGATTCGATTGTGAAATTTCTTCATTCAATTGGACGTTCTGTTGATTCAATTGGACGTTCTGTTGATTCAATTGGACGTTCTGTTGATTCGATTGGACGTTCTGTTGATTCGATTGGTTAATTTGCTGATTAAGTTGCGTAATTTGTTCGTTACGTGCGGATATTGCCTGATTCAAAGTTGCGTTGAGCGTGGCGATCTGCGCGTCGTATTCGGCCTGCAGGCTGTGAATTTTATTGTCGCGATCAATGGCGGTGGCGTTCAGTTCTTCGTGCAGTAAAGTAAGCTGTTCGCGAAAATCTGTTACCAGATGATCAAAATCGTCGGCTGTCCATACGTGTCGCCATTTTTCCCATACGGCCAGTCGGCATTGCCGCTGTAACTGTAAATGGCGTGTTAAAGGAAGCGACATACCGGAATCGCCCAGTTCCGCCCGATAGCTGGCGCTTACTTTTTCGGTATGAGCAAATTCTGTGTGCTGGGCAATCTGAAGCCAGAAATCCCAATCTTCATAGCTGTCAAAATTTTCGTCGAATCTGCAACCTTGCTCTTGAATAACCAGATCCCGTTTGAAGAGTACGGCGTGGATAGGAATAAAATTACCGGCCATCAATCGGGCTGTGGCATAAGCCTGATTATAGATGCCGCGGGTTGTCCCGACTGCATTGACGACCCTGACGCCCGCGTAAGCGACGGCGCATTTGCGTGCGTTGCTTAATGTTTCGACCAGATTGGCGACATGATCGGGGTCGAAAAGGTCGTCGTCGTCGAGGAAAATCAAATATGTGCCGCTGGCGGCATCGAGTCCCGCATTTGCCGCCTGACTGCGCTTTAATCGCTGACCGGTGCTGACCACGCGCAGCGGGAATCTTCCGCACCATGCATCCATGTTGCGATGACCTTCTCCCTTGGCATCGATCACCATCACTTCGATATTCGGATAAGTCTGTAAGGCGACGGAATCCAGCGCATCGGATAAGGTGTCGCGATCCATGCTGCGGATAATCACACTG